>DATARE010000557.1:0-3304 GCA_036264295.1 Micropepsaceae bacterium
ATGGCATCACGCTGCAGACGCCGCTCAAGAATGGGCTGGTCATTAGTGACCTTCCCGGTCCGACCGGTGGAATCCTGATGCAGACGGCGACCGGCGCGATGATCTCGGTCAGCGACACGGGAATCATCATCTCCAATGGCAAAGGCGCAGTGATCAGCATGACCGGCCCGACGGTCGATGTGAATCTCGGCGCGTTGACGGTGATTTAGGAGAGCGCGATGCCGGCCCCCATTCTCCATCTTGGCGCGACCGTTCTTTGCTCCCATGCGGGCCAGGCAGTGCCTATGGCGCCATTCCCCCGCGTGATGCTTACCGGTCAGCCGGCCGTCACGCTGACCAGTCCCTATGCGATCGCTGGGTGTGCGCTGACAGGTACGCCCAACCCGCCCTGTATTACGGGGCAGTGGATTGCTGGTGCGGCGCGCGTTCTTGCCGGCGGCGCACCCGTTGTTACCATGGCGGGGCAATCGGTTTGTGCGGCGCCGGGCACGCCAATGCTTCCGGTCGTCGCGCAGACGCGCGTGCTCGCGACGTGATGGGGGAAGAGCGATGAGCGAACTCGATTTCCCCTATCGTTTCGATGGCCTTGGCCGGACCGCTACAACGTCGACCGAAGACCATGTCCGCGACCTCATCGAGCAGGTTCTGCTGACCGCGCCGGGCGAGCGCGTCATGCGGCCCGATTTCGGAAGCGGCTTGCTTGCGCTGGTGTTTCAGCCGAACAGCGTAACGTTGGCTGCCACCACGCAGATGCTGGTGCACGGAGCGCTGCAACAATATCTGTCGCAACGTATCGCCGTTCAGGCGGTGGATGTCACCAATGACGATTCCGCATTGCGGGTCACGGTCGTCTATACGCTTCTACGCGACCGCACCACGCAAACCGCGATTGTCACCGTGCCGGGAGGTGGAGCATGACCTTCCATTGTTGCGACCTCCGGCGGCTCGACGTTTTGAAGCGCAGTGGTTCGGCCAATGCGATTGAATTTCTCGAGGTGCTCGATCTTGCGTCGCCGCCCGGCGCTCCGCGGCAGCAGACGCTTTTCATCCGGCTTCTGCGCCCGGGATTCACGCTGACGCCTGACAATCTGCGCATCAATGGGGGTGAGCGGATCAAGACGGTGGGAATCCTGTGGTGCGCCCCGGCAAATGCATTGCCGCCGCAAGCCGAACCTGGGCTCGTTGATACGGTCGATGACCTTGCCCGCACCCTGGTTGTGCGCACGGACAGCACCGGCGATTTTTCGATCTACACGTTTTCCATCTTGGCCAATTCCGGCAGCAGCGTCCCGCCGGCCGGCTTCGATCCGAAGCTCTCGTCCATCCAATTCTCATTCAAGGTCGAGTGTCCATCGGATTTCGACTGTGCGCAGAACCCCGGCTGCCCGCCCGAAGCGATTGTCCGCCCGGAAATCGATTACCTCGCGAAGGATTATCAGGGCTTCCGCCGCCTGATGCTGGACCGGCTGAGTTTGCTGACGCCGGGTTGGACCGAACGTTCAGCCGCCGATATCGGCGTCGCGTTGGTCGAACTGCTCGCCTATGCCGCCGACAATCTTTCCTACCGCCAGGATGCGATTGCCAACGAAGCCTATTTGGCGACAGCCCGGCAAAGGGTATCGGTGCGCCGTCATGCGCGGCTGGTGGATTATTTCCTCCATGAAGGTTGCAACGCTCGCGCTTTCGTGCATTTCGACGTCGTTGGACAAAATGTGGCATTGGCTGCCGGCACGCAATTGCTGACCCGCGTTCCGAATGTTCCAACGGTGATTGCGCCCGGCAGCCAGGTGCTGCGTGATGCCATAAATGGTGGTGCACTCATCTTTGAGATGGCACAAGCCGTGACCCTGGATGAACGCGTAAACCGGCTTTCCTTTTACAGCTGGGGCGATGGCGGATGCTGCCTGCCGCGTGGATCGACGAACGCCACGCTCAAGGGCCATATCGACACGCTGCACGTAGGCGATATTCTTATATTTCAGGAGCTCATCAGCCCCACCACTTTCGTGCCGGAAGACGCCGACCGGACACATCGTTGCGCGGTGCGGCTGACACAAGTCACACTTTCCAGCGATCCGTCGGGACAGCTCTTCAATGAACCGCCGGTCGATGGTCCCGTCGGTGTCACGGAGATCGCATGGGATGCCTCTGACGCCCTTCCGTTTGCGCTGACTCTCTCGGTCACGGAACGCCCGGAACTCGAGATCAGCGTCGCGCTCGGCAATATCGTATTGGCCGATCATGGCCGCACGATCGAAGACGAGACGCTCGGGGAAGTGCCACCACCGGGGATGGAAATCTCCGCCACCGCGGCCGGTAGGTGCTGCGACAAGCCCGCGCCGATTGTGGTCCCACCTCGCTTTCGCCCGGCGCTGTCACAGGAACCGCTGACGCATGGCTTCGCTATTGCCGATCTCCTTGCGATTCCCATCAGCACCGATGAAGCGTGGTGGCCCGCGAGTTCGCTTCTAAGCATTGATCCGCGCACGGCAACGCCCCGCATCGCATCGATGAAGGGCACGCTTGGTACCGTGACCGATTTCTGGACGCCCCGGCGCGACCTCATGGCCAGTGCGGCCGACGCGACAGATTTTGTCGTGGAAATCGAGAACAGCGGGCGCGCAAGGATTCGTTTCGGCGATGACGAGCGCGGCAAACGGCCCGATCCCGGCACGGCATTCGTGACCACCTATCGCATCGGCAATGGCGCTGCCGGAAATGTCGGCGCCGAAGCGATTGCGCACATCGTGAGCACGGCGAACGGCACCTTCACCGACATCTACAACCCGATGCCGGCGGCAGGAGGTGTGGTGCCGGAGGACATCGAAGCCGCGCGCCGCGATGCGCCGCAGGCCTTCCGAACACAGGAACGTGCGGTGACGGGGGCCGACTATGCAGCGGCGGCCGAGCGGCTGCCCGAGGTGCAGCATGCCGCTGCGACCTTCCGCTGGACGGGAAGCTGGTACACCGTTTTCGTCACGCCCGACCGGTTCGGGGGCAGCGACGTCGACGCCAATTTTGCCGGACGATTGCGCCGCCATCTCGAACGCTTCCGCATGGCGGGGTATGATCTGGAGATCAACACGCCGCGTTATGTGCCTTTGGATGTGGCGTTGCATATTTGCGTGATGCGCGATTATTTCCGCGCCGATGTATTGGCCGCGGTGGCGAAGGTGCTTTCCAGCGGCCCACTGTCCGACGGTTCTCTCGGGCTTTTCGATCCTGACAATTTCTCGTTCGGTCAATCGGTCTATCTCAGCCGGATCATTGCCGCCGCTCAGGCGATCGAAGGCGTCGACTCGGT
>DATARE010000621.1:0-4263 GCA_036264295.1 Micropepsaceae bacterium
ACACGATCGTCGAGTGGTGCATGCGGCGCGCGCGCGGCTGGATGATCGCCGGCGGCTCGGTCGAGATTCTCAAGAATCGCATTGCCGAATCCGTGTTCGAGCGGCGCTTCGACCAGAGGAAAAGTTAGATGCAGGCCAAAGGCGGTCCTGCGTTTCGCCCGGCATTGCGCGACGCACTTTTTTCACCGCGCAGCGTGGCGCTGGTCGGCGCGTCGGACGATGTTACAAAGACGGCTTCGCGCCCCTTGCGTTTCCTGCGCCAGGCGGGGTTTCAAGGAACCGTCTATCCAATCAATCCGCGGCGCGATCACGTCCTGGGCGAGCGCGCCTGGCCCTCATTGTCGGCACTGCCCGAAATCCCCGACCACGCTTATATTCTGGCGCCGACGGAAGCCGTCATCCCCGCCGTCGAAGAATGCGGCCGCGTCGGAATTCCGGTGGTTACGATCTTGGCCAGCGGCTTTGGCGAAGCCGGAGAGGAAGGCCGTGCGCGGGAACGGCAATTGCGCGAGATCATCGCGCGCAGCGGTGTGCGGGTCGTCGGTCCAAGCAGCCTTGGCGTGGTCAATCTGCACACGCATTCGCTGCTGACCGCCAATGCCGCCTTCGCCGAACCGGAACTGCCCGCGGGCCGCATATTCGTGGCCTCGCATAGCGGCAGCATGATCGGGGCGCTGGTTTCGCGCGGGCTTGCGCGCGGCATTGGTTTTTCAGGGCTGGTTTCCGTCGGCAATGAAATCGATCTCAGCATCGGGGAGATTTGCGCTTCCACGCTCGACGATCCGGAAACCGGGGGCTATTTGCTGTTCCTCGAGACCATCCGGAAAGCCGATTCCTTGCGCGCTTTTGCGCTTGCATCAGCCGAACGGGGAAAGCCGATCATCGCTTACAAATTGGGACGTTCATCGGCAGCGGCTGAACTTGCGGTGTCGCATACCGGCGCGCTTGCCGGTGAGGACGATGTGGCGGACGCCTTTCTCAAGGATTGCGGTATCGCGCGCGTTGAAACCTTCGAGGCCGCCCTGGAAGCCTTGCCACTGTTGGAACGCGTGCCCCTTTCCTCACGCACACGGCGCCCGCGGGTTGCGATTGTCACCACGACGGCAGGCGGTGCGGCCATGGTGGTGGATCAGCTCGGCATCCGCAACATCCAGGCCGAACCACCGACGGCGGAAACGCTTGGGCGATTGGCCGCCGCCGGCGTTGACGTTGCCCCCGCACGCATCATCGATTTGACGCTCGCCGGCACGCGCTACACCACCATGAAAGCCGCACTCGACGTGCTGTTGACGGCGCCGGAATTCGATCTGATCGTCGCGGTCCCCGGTTCGTCCGCGCGATTTGAGCCGGGGCTTGTCGTCCGGCCCCTGATCGATTGCGCCGGCACATCCAAACCGCTGGCCGCCTTCGTCGTGCCGGATGCGCCCGACGCGCTGGCCCAACTCACACAAGCAGGCATTCCCAATTTCCGCACGCCCGAAGCCTGTGGCGACGCCATCGCAGCCGCGTTTGCACGGCGCAAACCAAAGCCGCATGTGCCCGTACCGAATTTGGACGGCGCGGGAACATTGCTTAACGAGTTGGATGCCTATGCCTTTTTATACCGTGCCGGCATACCGCACGCTTCGGCCGTTGCCGTCGATGTGAAATCCGCCCGCGTGCCGGCATTCATGCGCTATCCGGTGGCCGTAAAGATCTTGTCCGATCAAATTGCGCACAAAAGCGACGCCGGCGGCGTGGTGCTTGGCGTTGGCGAGGTGCTGATCGGCTACCGCATCGATCCGCAGGTGGGACCTATCGTGATGCTGGCCGCGGGCGGCGTGCTGACGGAGATTTACCGCGACCGGGCTTTGCGGATGGCGCCCGTCGATCTTGAAACCGCGGAGGAGATGATCGCAGAGGTGAAAGCCCTGCGGGCACTGGCGGGATATCGCGGCAAGCCGGCCGGCGATCTCGGTGCCCTCGCATCGGCCATCGTGGCGTTGTCGCATCTCGCCACGCTCGATGGGCCGCGCGTCATCGAGGCGGAGGTTAATCCTCTGCTGGTTTGCGAAGCTGGAAAAGGCGTTCTCGCCGTAGACGCAGTGGTCCGTTTGGCGTGACGATGCGCAATGGCGAGATCGTCAGGCTGGAACGTGACGGAACGATTGCCGTCATCGTCATCGACAACCCGCCGGTCAATGCCAGCTCCATCGAAGTGCGGCGCGCATTGCTTTCGGCCATTCACGACGTGAGCGCGGATCCGAATACCGATGCGGCTGTCATCATCGGCGCGGGCAACAGTTTTATCGCCGGATCGGACATCCGCGAGTTCGGAAAGCCGCTCGAAGATCCGCAATTGCCTCAGATCATCGCGGCGATCGGCCACTGCCCGAAACCGTTCGTGGCAGCCATTCATGGCGCCGCACTAGGCGGCGGCTTCGAATTGGCACTGGGCTGCGATGCCCGCGTGGCCGTTCCCGATGCGGTCGTCGGATTGCCCGAAGTGACGCTCGGCATGATTCCCGGCGCGGGCGGCACACAATTTCTCCCCAGGCTGATTGGCATTGCCGCAGCCATCGACATGATCTGTGCCGGGCGCCGCATTGCTGCGCATGATGCCGTGGGCCGCGGCATAATCGATGCCATTGTCGAAGCGGACGATTTTCGCGGCGCTGCCGTGGCGTTTGCCCGGTATCTCAAAGGACGCAAGCGCCGTCTCGGAGAGGAATCCGTGCCGCCCGGCGATGCAGCCGGCATTGAAAAGGCTGTCGTTGCGGCCCTTCGTGCCGGACGCAACCGCCCGCCGGTAGCGGCTGCAATCGAAGCTATCAAAGCGGCGGCAACACTGCCCTTTTCCGAGGGCCTGACGCGCGAGCGGGTTGTGTTCCAGACGCTTCGGATGGGAAGCGAGGCGGCGGCTTTGCGTCATCTGTTTTTCGCCGAACGTCAGGCAGTCAAAATTGCCGGCCTGGAAGGCATCGCGCCAAAAGCGGTTTCGCGTGTCGGGATCGCCGGTGCAGGAACGATGGGCACCGGCATCGCCATGTGTTTCGCCGATGCTGGCTTCACTGTCGTGCTTGTGGATCGAGACGACCACAGCATTGAACGCGGCATGGGGCGCATTCGTGCCAATTACGATCGCATGGTCGCATCGGGCCGCATCGGCGAAGACGAAGCCCGCCGCCGGATCGCCCATATCGCGCCCGCGACCGATCTTACATCTTTGGCAAATTGCCAACTCGTCGTCGAAGCGGTGTTCGAGGACATCGACGTCAAGACGAAGATTTTCCAGGATCTGGATCGCATTCTGGACGAGGATGCGATTCTTGCCAGCAATACCTCTTATCTGGATCTGAACCGGCTCGCGGCGGCCACCCGCCGGCCCAGCCGCGTCGTGGGCCTGCATTTCTTCAGCCCCGCGAATGTCATGCGGTTGCTGGAAATCGTCCGCGGCACGGAGACGAATCCGCAGACCCTCGCGACGGCGCTGGCCGTTGCCAAGCGCCTGCGCAAACTGCCGGTGATCGCCCGTGTTGGTGAAGGTTTTATCGGCAATCGAATCTATGCGGCGTATCGGCGCCAATGCGAGTTCATGCTGGAGGAAGGCGCCTATCCCGAAGACATCGACCTGGCATTGGAAAATTTTGGTTTCGCCATGGGCCCCTTTGCCGTGGCCGATATGTCGGGCTTGGACATCGCCTGGCGCATGCGTCAGAGGCTAGCCGCGACGCGCGATCCGAAAGAGCGCTACGTCGAAATTCCCGACCGCTTATGTGAAGCAGGAAGGCTGGGCCAGAAGACGGGTGCAGGCTGGTATCGCTACCGCGCCGGTGAGCGCAAAGGCGAACCCGATCCCGAAGTTCACGCGGTGATCCGTGCCGCATCGGATGCCAAGAACATCGTTCGCCGTGCGTTTTCGCCCAGTGACATCTGCACCCGCGTGCTTGTGACCATGGTCAATGAGGCAGCGCTTCTGCTTGCCGAAGGCATTGCCGCCCGTCCTTCCGATGTCGATCTGGTGATGGTGCATGGCTATGGATTCCCCAGCCATGAGGGTGGGCCGCTGTTTTGGGCATGCCGGCAAAAAAAGGATTGGCTGCTCGCCGAACTTGAAAAGCTGTCCGCCGTGTCGGGGCATGGCTTCCGCAAAGCCGATGTCGCGAGCCTATGCGATCAAATGACTCGCGAAGGCTGAATCTTCAAGCGCGGCGGTGCGACGCTGCGCCCCAGGACCAACACGATTGCCGCCGCGGCCACAAGAATGGCGCCGATCACTGCCAT
>DATARE010000004.1:0-5517 GCA_036264295.1 Micropepsaceae bacterium
GCCAGACCCGTCACCCCAAACGCCACTGGCGCGGGGCGATTTTCCTGCCTCGGTGCGCAGCGTGATCGACAATCTCATTGTGGGTATGCCGCTCGACGATGCTGCGGAACGGCAGCTGCGCAATCAGGGCTGGCGCGCGAAATAGCACCGTTCAGCCGCAGGGGTGGAATTTCTCCCTATACGGATGTTTTGGCGAAAGCGGCAACACGACTGTGGAAGCAATCGCCGAACTCAAAAGCATGGCGAAAGTTCCATTTTCGTTACGGATTTTTTCGGTTCACACAGGGAGAGAAATGCCAAGCACAGCCGTTCTCGAAGGAAGACCGAAAGAGGCGGCAAAACCGGCTCGCGCACGCAATTCGAGAAGGAGCAGACTCATGAAAAAATTGGTGAACACATCTTTGGTCGCCGCGCTGTTGTGCAGTGCCGTGATCGCCACACCTGTCTTCGCGCAAATTGGCGGTGCGGGCGGCGGCGCAGTGAGCGGCGGCGGGATTGGTGCAGGTACCGGTGGCGGCGTGGGTGCCGGTGGCGGCGTGGGCGGGAGTACCATCGGCGGCGGAGTGGGTGCAGGCGGAACGCTTGGCGGCCCCGGTACGGGTGCCAACACAGGCGTGAATTCCGCCGCCACAAGCACCTTGAACAATACGGCAACCGGTGCGCTCGGTACACCGGGTGCGAATGGCGTAGGCACGCCGTCCAATATGGGTGTGAATGGATCACTGAATTCTTCGGCGACCAACAATCTGAACAGCACGGCACCGGGAGCCCTGAATTCCACCAACTCTCCCACCGGCAATCCCCTCGGCTCGACGGGGAGTTTCACCGGGCAAAATACCGGAGTGACTGCTGGCGGCAGCAGCACACCGGCCGGAACGACCGGCATCAACAATGGGCTGTCGGTGTCGCCTTCTTCATCCGGACCGAGCGTCACGCCCAATGGTCAGAGCAGCCTGAACGGCGGGATCGGCGCAGGTACAACGCCCGGCTTTCTTGGCACCGTCCAAAGCCAATCGACACCGGCCCAAGGTTTAGGCCCTCGAGCGGCGGCCCAGGTGAACAACAATGAAAGACAGATCACGGCGAACCTGAACCGTGCCTCCGCGGCGAGCACCGGCAATGCCAGTGCAAGCGCGCAAGCCTCCGTCAATGCAGGAGGCCGTGCAATTACTCAGTAGCAGCACGCAGACAGTAGAAGAAGACATGCCCTCAGCATGATCTGGCCGCAGGTCAAAACAAAATATGCGAGCCAGAGGCCTGGCCGGCACAGGACGTTAGCCCCGTTCCTGTCCGGCCATTTTTTTCTTCGGAGCCGCCGCCCCGTACAGGAACAGATCGACCGCGCGATTTACTGTGGCATCAATCGTCGCATCGTCGGGTGCGCGCACTTCCCCAACGAGAAGACGCATTTGCAATTCGGCAATCACCATGGAGCACAGCATGCCCGCATCGCGTTGCGGATCGGCAACGACGAGTACGCCGCTTCGATGTTGATGGGCGAGCCAATGTTCCAGCACGGCGTGCACTTTGCAGGGGCCTTCGTCGTAAAAGGCGTGCGCGATTTCCGGCGTGCGTAGGGACTCGGCAATAACCAACCGGTAGAGCGCCGCTTGCCGTGGCGCGAGCACGAATCGCGCCACCTTGCCCAGGAACGAACGGAGAACCTCAGCCGCGTTGTCGCCGTTCGAGCAAGAATCGTTGGCAATGATGGTATCGAGCACCGCCCGGCGCGCCGCGATCATCGCGGCAAACAGCGTCTCCTTGGTGTCGAACAGTTGATAGACCGTCTTTTTAGACATCCCGGCACGATGGGCGATGTCATCCATGCTGGCCGAGCGATACCCCAATTCCAAAAACACGCCTTCGGCCGCTTCCAGTAGCCGTAGCCGCCGTTCGGGCTCGGAAATCTGGCGAGGACGTCCACGCCGTATCCTCGCCGGGCTTTGGTCAGGCGCACATTCCTCGATTGCCGGTGCGCCGGCATCACCGCCCGAAAGGAGAATTCCGTCGCTTTTCATGCGGATTTGTCCCACCCAAAACCGGCGCCCAGCGTCACGAAATGTCCTTATAAAAGCGTTACATGGCCCAATATGGCGCATTGACAAAAAATAGGGAACTATCTAGTTTCCAAAAACAGCGAAATTTCCTCGCTCAATTCGGCGCGAACTCGCCTAGGAAGTTATTTCCGCGAAGGCTTGGATCGGCGATTAAGCATTTTTCGGCTATAGGACGTATGCAATTCGGGGACTGCTGTCGTGCACAATTCTATTCGTAGAGTTCTATTGGCTTCCGTTGCCGCGGCGGGCTTGGCGGGGTGTACCGTGCTCGGTCCTGATTTTCAGCGGCCGGCGGCGCCTACGGCGATGGGCTATACCGCGGCTCCTCTGCCCCCAGCCACAGTCTCTGCCGACACGCCCATTGCCGGTGACGCCCAACGCTTCCTGCAGGACACCGACGTACCCGGGCAATGGTGGACGCTGTTTCGCTCGCCTTTGCTGAACGACCTTGTAGAGCAAGCGCTGCGGGCCAACCCCGATATCGACGCCGCCCAGGCGACCCTGAGACAGGCCCATGAGAACGTCATCGCTCAGCAAGGGGCGCTGTTTCCTCAAGTTAACGGCAGTGGCCAGGTCGGGCGCCAGGAGACGGCCACGACACGAAACACTCTGGATCTCTTCAACGCGTCGGTGAGCGTGTCCTATCTCGTCGACGCTTTTGGCGCCGTTCAGCGGTCCATCGAGGCGAGCAGCGCGCTTGAGGAAAATTCGCGCTTTACGCTCGAAGCCACCTATCTGACGCTGACCTCCAACGTCATCACGGCCGCCATTCAGGAAGCCTCCCTTTCCTCGCAGATCGCCGCCATCGGGGACATCATCGCGGCGCAGAGCCAGGAACTCGATCTGCTGAATCAGCAATTCGAACTTGGCGCCGTCGCGCGCGGCGACGTGCTGGCGCAGCAGTCGCAGCTGGCAGCGACGCAAGCGAGCCTTCAGCCGGTTCAGAAGCAACTGGAGCAAGTGCGCAATACGCTGGTCATTCTGACCGGCCATCTCCCCTCCCAAGGGCCGGCACCGAACATCGATCTGGCCGATCTGCAATTGCCGCCGGATTTGCCCTTGAGCCTGCCGTCCAAGCTGGTCGAGCAGCGGCCGGACATCCGTGCCTCTGAAGCGCTGCTCCATAATGCCAGCGCCAATATCGGGATCGCGACCGCCAATCTGTTTCCGCAATTCACCGTTACAGGCAGCTTGACCGACAGCGCCATTCAAGTGGGAGATTTTTTCACCGGAACCAACACGGGCTGGAGTGTTATCGCCGGCCTGACGGCGCCGATTTTCCGCGGCGGGACGCTGCGCGCACAACAACGCGCGGCCTACGACGTGTTCGATCGCTCGGCCGCGCAATATCGCGGCACAGTTCTCAACGCGTTTGCGAATGTCGCCAATGTGCTGTCGGCGCTTCAGCTCGACGCCGAAAATGTGAAGACCCAACTTTATGCCGAGCAGACGGCGGAGCAGAGTCTTGAAATCACGCAAGAGCGGTTCCAGGCCGGCGCAATCGCTTATCTTTCGCTGCTGGACGCACAGCGCACCTATCAGCAGGCGCGCATCGCGCTGGTAATCGCGCAAGCGAACCGCTTCGCCGATACAGTTGCGCTGTTTCAGGCACTTGGCGGCGGCTGGTGGAACCGCCAGGATGCGCCCGAGTTTCATGATCCGACGGGGCTTGCGAGACTTCCATGAATCGGCCTGAGCGTCCTGAACTTCTGGTGGAAGCCCAGCCGCCACGCCGCAGGCGTCTTTGGCTTTGGCTGATTTTGGTGGTCGTGTTGGCGGCTGCGCTGTTTGCTGCGATTTTTGCGTTCCCCATCATCGCCTTCACAACAAAGGGCTTCCCCGCGCCGCCGCCGGCAACGGTGGCGACGGCGGTTGCGAAGTTCGAAGACTGGCAGCCGAATATCCAGGTTGTAGGCTCGCTGAAGCCGGTGCGGGGTGCGGATCTTTCCGTCGAAGTGGCCGGAATCGTCGATCAGGTGAATTTCGATTCCGGCGGAGACGTCGCTGCCGGCGCCCAGATCATGAAGCTCATCGACGCCGACGATGTCGCCAAGCTTCATACGCTCGAGGCTACGCGCGATCTTTGGCTGGCGAATTACGCCCGCGATCAGGCGCAGCTTCAGCGTCAGCTCATCAGCCAGGCGCAATTCGACATCACGTCCTCGAATCTCAAATCGCTGGAGGCGCAAATCGCCGAACAGCAGGCGATCATCGCGAAGAAGACGCTGCGCGCACCTTTCGCTGGTCATCTTGGCATTCGTGCCGTCAACGAAGGGCAATTCGTCAATCCCGGCACGGTGATGGTGACGCTGCAGGCGCTGGACCCGATCTTCCTGGATTTCACCCTGCCCCAGCAGCAGCTCCAACAAATCAAAGTGGGCCAGCCGATCACCACGAAGGTAGACGCCTATCCCAGTGTCAGCTTTCCGGGACGGATCAGCACCATCGATCCCAAGGTCGATCCGGGAACGCGCAATGTGTCCGTGCGCGCCTCGCTGCCCAATCCTGATCGCAAATTGCTGCCTGGAATGTTTGCGACCGCCCAAATCACCACGGGACAGATGCAGCGTTACATAACGCTGCCGCAGACCGCGATCACCTTCAATCCCTATGGCAACATCGTCTATGTGGTGAAGCAGGGGAAAGACCCGGCGGGCAAGGACGCGCTGATTGCGCAGCAAACCGTCGTGACCACGGGCGCGACACGCGGCGATCAAATTGCAATCCTGTCGGGACTGAAAGAAGGCGATGTCGTCGTCAGCGCCGGGCAGGCGAAGCTGCAAAATGGCGCTCCGCTTCTGGTCAACAACGCCGTGCAACCCAGCAACGAACCCAATCCCCAGCCGCACGAAAAATAGGGCCGACGGATGAACTTCACCGATATCTTTGTGAAGAAACCGGTTCTGGCGACCGTTGTCAGCCTGATTATCCTTGTGCTCGGCCTGCGTGCGGCCTTGTCACTTCCGGTGCGGCAATATCCGCGCACCGAAAACGCCGTGGTCACGGTCACCACCGCCTATTTCGGAGCCGATCCGGATGTGGTGGCGGGCTTCATCACGCAACCGCTGGAAAACGCCATCGCCCAGGCCAACGGCATCGACTACATCACCTCGACCAGCGCCAACAGCCTGTCGACGATCACCGTCAATCTGCGGCTGAACTATGATTACAATCGCGCAGTAACGGAGATTACGAGCAAGATCAGCTCGGTGCTCAATCGTTTGCCGCCGCAGACGCAGCAGCCGGCACTTCAGGTGCAAGTGGGCCAGGCGATCTCGGCCATGTACCTTGGCTTTCGCTCGAACGTGGTGCGGCCAAACCAGATCACCGATTATGTGACACGCGTGGTGCAGCCAAAATTGCAGGCTGTGCCCGGGGTGCAAACTGTGAATGTGTTGGGCGCGCGCAATTTCGCTCTGCGCGCCTGGCTCGATCCTGCCAAATTGGCTGCCTATGGGTT
>DATARE010000067.1:0-3292 GCA_036264295.1 Micropepsaceae bacterium
AAGCTCGCCATGGGTCCCGGTGCCGCCATTCCGGTCGAAACGGCGATCAAGGCGCTGACGGTATTATCGGCCAACGATGTGGCTGTGGTGATCGCCGAAGCGCTCAGCGGTGGCAGCGAAGAAGCATTCGGCGCCATGATGACCGAGAAGGCCCATCAACTTGGCATGACGCGCACGAATTTTCACAATGCATCCGGCCTGCCCGATCTGCAGCAACTGACGACGGCGCGGGATATGGCCCTTTTGGCCCGCCATTTGGCCTATGATTTCCCGCAATATTATCATTATTTCTCGGCGCCGGGTTTCACCTATAATGGCCGCTCCTACGCCACCCACGACAATCTGCTCGCGGCGTTCGGCGGCACCGACGGCATCAAGACCGGCTATACGCGTCTTTCCGGTTTCAATCTCGTGACCTCGGCCGTACGCAATAGCAAACACCTCATCGGTGTTGTCATGGGCGGCCCCACGGCAGCGGTTCGCGACCGTGAAATGATGCGGCTGCTTTCGTCCGCGTTCGATCTGGCCAAGGATTATCCGACGCTTCTTGCCGACGTGGACGTTCCCTGGAAGGGCGGCAGAGGTCCCGCGGGCGATATGTTCAAGACAGCGCCGGAAGATGAATCCTCGGTCTTGGCGGCTGCCTTCGAGCCGAACCGATCGAAGAAGACAAAGTTTCAGCTGCCTGCCCCGGTGTTGGTCGCCGACGCGAAAGACCCTGCCGTATCTCGCGCTTCGCTGGGCCCTGGCATCGTACCGATTCTGAAACCGGCAATGGCCTCGGATTCGCAGATTGCGGCCGCCACACCGGCGATTACGCATGACGCAAATGTGATCGAGCCGCTCCAGCATGACCCCGCCAAAATGCCGGCATTGCGGCTCGGCCCGGCGATTGCGCTGCATCTGGACACTTCGCCCGTCACCGTCGCGCAGGGCGATGGTGGGGACGTAACAGCCTCCGCTGCCGTGAGTGCGCCCGCAGCGCCGGTCGCGATTCCGATGCCGACGGTTGCGGTACCGGCGATTTCCGCGCCGGCTTCGATGATGGGCAATCCGGTGCTGGCGAGCAGCGACACGGTCAAGCACTGGGCCATTCAGGTTGGCGCGTTTGCAAGCGAAGCCCTGGCGCGGGCGAAGCTGGCGTCTTTTGTCAGGCGTGGCATCGATGTCGTCGGCCAGGCGCAGAAGCTCGTCGTTCCCTTCGCAGTGGCCGACGGCCATGTCCTTTATCGGGCGCGCTTGGGAATGTTCGCGGAAAGCGAGGCGCGGAGCATCTGCAAGCGCATGGTTCAGCGCGGCGAGGCCTGCATGGCCGCTCCCGCCGATGCCGGTTAGCGCCGCAACAGCACGTCCTTGGCTTCGTTGATCTTGGCGGCGAGATAACTGGTGCCGCCTTTGTCGGGATGTGTCTGCAAAATCAGACGGCGATGCGCCGCGCGAATTTCGGTTTCGCTCGCCCCTTCTTCGAGTCCCAGAACCTTCAGCGCTTCGGCGCGCGACATTGTGCTCGACTGAGGAGGATCCGAACGCGAACCGCCTTGGTTTTGGCCCCCACCTCCGCCAAAAGGTCCATAGGCCGTACGATGCCAGGGCGGCACTGAACCGACGAGGAGATACCAGGCAGCGCCAGCGGTGAGAAACGCGAAGGCGAGCCGGCCCGTAATGGCCAGGGCAACCGTAACCAGCGTAAGAATGATGCCGCCGGAAAATCGCAGGCCCTTTGCAAGGCTGCGCACATTCGCGCTGGTATAGCCGCGCAGCAGAAGCAGCAAGAGGCCAAGCAGCACGACGCCGGCAAGCAAAGCAGGCATTTGGGTCTTCTCGTCCCGCTAAGCGGCGCCGGACGCCTTTTCCATTAGCGGCAGACGCAGCGTCGCGAGCAGCTCGCGCACTTCCTGCCGTGCCGCGATATGGGACATGGTGAGCGGCATGGCAAGGCCCGGCAATGGCAGATCCAACATGGTGAGCCCAAGCGGAAACAGCTCGCGGAAGATCACCCGTTCCGAAAACCCCGGCGCCACCCGGCAGCCCATGCGCGAGGAAAGCCGTTGGACCGCCGTCGCGACCTTGCGCTTGTTCCGGGCTTCGGTTGAGGACACCCGGTTGCGCATCACCACCCAATCCAGATTGGCCCGGCTGGCCATCAGCCGGCGCTTGCGGCAATCCCACACGAATTCGGAATAGAGGCTGGGGCTTTTGATTTCCAAACTGTCGGGATCGAGCTTGGCAAGAAGATCGAAATCCAAAAAGCTGTCATTCATTGGTGTGACGAGCGTATCGGCGGCCGCATGGCCAAGGCGCGACAACAGCGTGTCGTTTCCCGGCGTGTCGATGATGACGAAATCCGCGCCCGCCTTGGCTTGGGTCAGAGCTTCGTCGAGCCGCCGGGTTTCGTCCTCAACTGAATCGGCGGCAGATTTGGCGCGCTCCACCACTTGGACGTCGGGCGAAGGCAATGCATGGCCGGCACGCTGTGCGAAATCGCGGCGGTTTTCGATGTAGCGCGCGAAGGTGCGCTGGCGGCTGTCGATGTCGATGGCGGAAACCTTCATGCCCATTCGCAACAGCGCCACCGCGATATGCATCGCCGATGTCGTCTTGCCGGTGCCGCCCTTTTCGTTGCCGAAAACGATGACGTGGGCCCGTTTGGCGGGCACAGCTGGAACAGCGGGCGCAGACCCAAGCGGCTGGTTCTTATCCAATTCCATGCTCACAGCCATCTTTGGCCCGCCCCGAATCGCCCCATTGCTTCCATTTTAGCGAAAATCCCGCTCAGGCCTCGTCCAAGGTGAGCAGATTGGCGTTGCCCCCGGCTGCGGCGGAATTGACGCTGTATGTCCGTTCGACCGCAAAGCGCGGCAGATAATGCGGCCCGCCCGCTTTCGGCCCGGTGCCCGAGAGACCCTCTCCACCGAATGGCTGTGCCCCGACGACGGCGCCGATCTGATTCCGGTTCACATAGAAATTGCCAACCCGGACCCGCGCGCGCACGAAATCCGCTGTCTCGTCTATGCGGCTGTGCAGACCCAATGTCAGGCCGTAGCCGCTGGCGTTGATGGCCTCGCACACGGCATCCAATTTGTCTCCCGCGAAAGAGACGACATGGAGAATGGGACCGAACACTTCCCGCTTCAGGACGTCCATGGATTCGATGCCAAACACATGCGGCGGAAAGTACGTGCCGCCCGCGAGCGACGGATCGAGCGGAAGCCGTTTCAGCAACCGCGCTTCTTTGGTCATGCGTTCCGCATGGGCCGCCAAAGCCGACCGCGCCTCCTCATCGATCACCGGT
>DATARE010000100.1:0-13523 GCA_036264295.1 Micropepsaceae bacterium
CGGACGGCTGGAAATCGGCAGGAACGCCCGGACCCGTATCCTGCACGGCAATCAGCACTTCCTCACCCCGTATCACGCCGATGAGCGTCACGCGCCCCTGCTGCGGCGTATATTTCAAGGCGTTGGAAATCAGGTTGAACACCACTTGCCTTAACCGGCGGCTGTCGGCGACGAACTGGCCGGCATCTTCCCGGCACTCCAAGCTGAAGTTGAGGCCGATCTTGGCCGCCCAGTCCCGGGCATGTTCCGCCACACCGGAAAGCAGCACGTAAAGATCGAGTTTTTCCAGATCGAGTTCGAGCCCGCCCGCTTCGATTTGCGAGAGGTCGAGCACGCCGCTGACAAGATTGCGCAGCGCATCGGAGGCCGAAACGATAGCATCGACATATTCACGCTGCCGGTCGTTCAGCGTGCCCGTTATCCCGCTCTTCATCATCTCGGCGAAGCCCATGATGGAATTGAGCGGCGTGCGCAGCTCGTAGGACATGCGTTTGACGAATTCCGATTTCAGATTGTCGCTTGCTTCCAGGGCTTCGTTGCGGTCGCGCAAGGCCGATTCAATGCGAAAGCGATCGGTTACATCGGCAAAACTGAGCAGGGTTGCGCCATCGGGCAAAGGCGCGATGTTCAGCGCGATCACGGCGCCGTCGGAACGTTCGATCTCGCGCCATTCGCGGCTGCGCTCGGGCGAGGCTGAGGTCACGTATGACATCACGATTTCCCAGCTGCGGTCGCCGCCGCCGAGCCGGGTGGCACAAGTCTCGGCGATGCGCTTCAGATGCGGCTCGCCGGCGAGTTCGTCCGGCTCCATGTGCCAAATGCGCGCAAACGCGGCGTTGTAAAGCTTCAACCGTCCATCGGGACCGAACACCGCCACGCCCTCGTGCAGCGCGTCCAGCGTCGCCTTTTGGACTTTGATCAATGTATTGTACGAGCTTTCGAGGCGCAGCTGCGTGCTCACATCGTCATACAGGACGGAAACCCCGCCCATCGGGTGCGGGCGGCATGTCACGCGCAAGGTCTGACCGCTGGGCAAATGCCACAGCTCTTCGGGATAATTGTCGCGCCGTTCGAACAGCCTCACCCGGAGCTGCTTCCAGGCGCGAAAATCGGGCTGTTCAGGAAGACGCCGAAGCTCGCGCAATTTGTCGAGCAGTTCGCCGTGCCGCGGACGGGATTCGAGCCAGGCTTCGGACAATCCCCAAAGCCGTACGAACGCATGGTTGAAATAGTTGACCCTTTGATCGGGACCGAAAATCACGATCGCGGTGGTCAGCCCATGCAACATGTCCGAATGCGCATCGATATGCCGTTGCAGGCGCGTCTCGGCTTCTGCGACGTCGGTGACGTCCAGTACAGTGCCGGCCACGCCGCCTTCGGCAAGCGGGGCAAGCGTGAAGCTGAGTGCGCGGCGCTGACCGGAAACGACGGCAAAACGCTTTGCTTCCACCAACTCATGATTGGAAACGGCCGTTGCCGCGAGATCGCGTTCGGACCGATCGAAGATTACATTGTCCTTCAGCGCATTTTCCTCGGTATTTCCCGATGCGGAAAGAAACGCGCGGTTGACGAAGGTCAGGCTCTGATCCTTGCCGCGAATCCAGACCGGGATCGGCAGCGCATTCAGCACTGCGTGAAAATCGAGCATCGAATCGGCTTCATGGCTCGCCGTTTCGAAGAACACGGTCAGGTGCCCTCCGGCCGGCCTGCCGCGCACGGCGATGCGGCGTCCGCTGGTCGTGGCACAGGTAAGGGAGAATGTCGTGCCGTTGACGGCAAGAGCATCCAACGCCGTCGAAAGTTCCAAAGCCTGGGGGCCGGCGAGACAGGTCTGCATCAGCTCGGCGCCTTCTCCGAAGCTCAACGGCTCGCCCATATCGGCGCCCCAAACGAGAAGGGATTCGCGGCCTGCCGACAGCCAGGCGTCGCGGGCCGACAGAAGCGCGCGGGCCCGCGCGGCCGCGGCACGCAAAGCCGCCCGCATATGGCGCGTACTCTGATATTCCGAAAGTGCCCACAATGCGCCCGCCAGTCCTAAAGCGGATGCCGCCAGCACGATCATCATGACGACAGTATTGGATGAAAGCGCCGCCGCATCGGCAGCGCGAGCAGGGCCGGGAATGACAGCCAATAGGCCGCCAATCGCCCTGCGAAGACCTCCAGCCCGTTTCCCCCTTGCGTACGGCCTTTGTCGTTGTTGTCCCGCTATGGGACTCATGCCCGCCGCCCCGCTCGCCTTTGTTTGGCGAATCATTTGAGAATCAACATGATACGAGGCTTAATCGAGGCCGCAAGTGCTACTAGTTAAATTTGCGTACTTGTCCCGATTATCGCACGGCTAAACGCGTGCAAGGGTCATCGGTTCCATTCGGCGGCAACATGGGGTTGCACTAAGCTACGTCATCACTGGGAGGATAAGAATGAAACACCGGGCTTTCATCGTGGCGTTCGCGCTAGCGGCCATTTTCGCCGATGCCGCCAACGCGCAAATGGTCATCGATAAAAAGGTCATCAGCGCCGAGGCGGGGCGAAAGATTGCCGAAGGATGCGAGGCTTTTGCCAAAGCAAAAGGCTGGCATGTATCGGTTTGGGTGCTCGATGAGACGCTGACGCCGGTCTATTTCTACCGCATGCAGGGCACGCCGATGTTCACGGTCGAGCCGGCGCTGGCGAAAGCGAAAGTCGCCGTGCGCACCGGCCAGCCGAACGAGGCCTATGTCCGTAATGCCGAAACGCGAGGTGCGTTTGTCGCGACGGTAAATGCCGTTGCGGGAGGGTATGTACTGTCGCCCGGTGGGTTGCCCATCATGATCGACGGGCAGGTGGCCGGCGGCATCGGTATTGGCGGCTCGACCGACGACCGCGCCTGCGCGCAAGCGGGCATCGACGCGGTGTTCAAGAAATAGCGCTGTACGCCGGGATCCATGAGATCGGACTTCAGGGCTCCCGGCGCGCACTCAAACCGTCAATACCGATAATGGTCCGGCTTGAACGGGCCTTCTTTCGCCACGCCGATATAGCTCGATTGCTTGTCGGTCATCTCGGTGAGTTTGGCCCCGATCTTGTTCAGATGCAGGCGCGCGACCTTCTCGTCCAGATGCTTGGGCAAGGTGTAGACCTTCTTCTCGTATTTGCCCGGATTGCAGAAAATTTCGAGCTGCGCCAGCGTCTGGTTGGTGAAGGATGCGCTCATCACGAAGCTCGGATGGCCCATGGCGTTGCCAAGATTGACCAGCCGCCCTTCGGATAACAGCAAAAGACGCTTGCCGTCGGGGAATTCGATTTCGTCCACCTGCGGCTTCACATTGTGCCATTTGTAATTGCGCAACCCGCCGACCTGAATCTCGGAATCGAAATGGCCGATATTGGCGACAATGGCGCGGTCTTTCATTTTGCGCATGTGCTCGATGGTGATGACGTCGAGATTGCCGGTCGCGGTGACGAAAATGTCGGCGCGCGGCGCGGCGTCGTCCATGGTGACGACTTCATAGCCTTCCATGGCGGCCTGAAGTGCGCAGATGGGATCGATCTCGGAAATCATCACCCGGCAGCCGGCATTGCGTAAGGATGCGGCCGAGCCTTTGCCGACATCGCCGAACCCTGCGACCATGGCGACTTTGCCTGCCATCATCACGTCGGTGCCGCGGCGGATGCCGTCGACCAGACTCTCGCGGCAGCCATAGAGATTGTCGAATTTCGATTTGGTGACGGAATCGTTCACGTTGATGGCGGGGAACAGCAGCTTCCCGTCCTTCTGCATCTGGTAGAGGCGGTGCACGCCCGTGGTGGTCTCTTCCGTCACGCCGCGAATGTTCTTGGCGAGTTCGGCAAACCAGCCGGGCTTTTCTTCCAGCGTGCGGCTGATGAGCGCGAACAGCACCTCTTCTTCTTCATTGCCCGCATGGCGCAGGAAACCCTTGTCGCCCTGCTCTGCCCGGAGGCCGAGATGCACGAACAGCGTCGCGTCGCCGCCATCGTCCAGGATCATATTCGGCGTCCCGCCATCTCCCCATTCGAAGATGCGGCGCGAATATTCCCAATATTCCTTCAGGGTCTCGCCCTTGTAGGCAAAGACGGGTGTGCCTCCGGCAGCAATGGCGGCAGCAGCGTGATCCTGGGTCGAATAGATATTGCAGGAGCACCAGCGCACGTCGGCACCGAGTGCGGTCAGGGTTTCGATCAGGACCGCCGTCTGGATGGTCATGTGCAAAGAGCCCGCGATGCGCGCGCCGCGCAAAGGCTGCAGCGGGCCGAATTCTTCGCGCGTCGCCATCAAACCGGGCATTTCGGTCTCGGCAATGGCGATTTCCTTGCGGCCCCATTCGGCCAATCCGATGTCCTTGACGGCGTAATCCTGGGTGGCCTGCTTGCTCATGGGGGATGCTCTCACGAAGGTGTCGGGTGGCCTATAGCAGCCGGAGCGTGCCCGGCGCAAGGAGGATATAAAGAAATCTGCATATGGTTATGTATTGCCTTCCGCACGTCTCAGTACTGCGTCTGAAAATTCAGGACCTGGAATCCGGTCGAGGATTTGGAAATCGACAGGAAGAAGTTCGAGGTGTTGGCGGAGGAATCCCCAAAGGCGAGGTCGTACGCCTCCAGGCCGCCCCGAAAGATGGCCTGCAATTGCGGCGGCGGACCGCTGCCGAACAGCGCCGACCGGAAGGTGGCAAAGGCGTCCGCCACCTTCTGGGACACGATCAGCGACAGATAGACGGAGGCGTCGTCGAACTTGCCCTCGGATTTGGAGATGTCCTTCCAGAAATTGGTGACCGCGATGAATTCCGCATCCGAAATTCCGCTTTCCAGCGCCGCATAAGCAGCCGCGTCTTGCCGGGGGCAGTTTGCGCCTCCCACGGCTGCCATGGTGAAGGGCGGCTCCGCATGCTCACGCGGATTGAGCGGCATGGAGTCCCAGGAAATCGCGCCATCATCCGCACGATGGGGAAAAATCTCCGTGGCGGTGAAGCGGCACACACCCGCGCGCGACCGCGACACCGGACCCAAGCCATGGAAAATCTGGGTTGGGTCTTTTCCGGCGTCGTGGAATTCGGTGATCTCAATGCCATAGCCGGGATGGCTGCCCACATAATCCTTGGCCAGTTCGGGTGCCGAGGAATCGGCCGTGAAGAAAGCTTGCCGCGTGGTGGCGATATCCGCCGCCGCCGCCGGCGAAGCACCCGCCAATGCCAGGAGAAACAGAAACGCGGCTGGGCGCGGATTTCCAAAATGCATGAATTATGACTCCGGCCCGCAGGCGTTCTGGCCCGATTGGTTTTCACCCACCAGTTCGACCGCATAGGCTTCCCCGCAAAGAAGCGCGACAAGCCCATTGCGGCCGCCAATATGGGCGGCTCCCACTGTAATCATGGTGGTGCCGTTCTCGCGTGCCAACGAATCCCGGATCACCGGCAGCCAGTTGCGGTTGCGGGCATTGACCAGCAAGTCCTGGGCATCGGGGTGGCGGCTGAAATAGGCGTCGAGCAGCGCCGACAATCGCGCCGCATCGCCGCTGGCCCAAAGCCTCAGCAATGCCTGTTCCTGATTCCTCGAACCGCGCAACGAGACGAGCATCGTTTTCAGTGCTTTCAACTGCTCTGGTTCAGCAACATTGGTCAGCAATTGCATCTGGTCGCGCACGCTCTCGAGATATGTCAGCGTTCGTCCGTGATTGCGGGCATAATCCATCAAATCGTCATCGGCACCCCGAAGCGAGTTCAAATCGTCGCCATGAAGATAGGCGAGGCCGAGCACCACGCCTGCGAGCCAGGGCCGAAACCGCTCGAATTGCTCCTCCTTCATGCCCGCGTGGCGGAGCACCGCCGAATAAGTCTGGAATTCATTGCCGCTGAGCACGCCGCGCAATGTCTGGCGCTTGGCCAAAATTCCATGCTCGATGATGAACTGCTTTTCGTCTTTCAGGGCGGCTTCATCGACTGCCACCTCGAAGACGAATCGGTCGGACGCCTGTTTGGCGGCCTCGATTTGCGGCGTCGTCCAGACGTAGTCCTTGGGCAGCACATGCAGCGAACCGAACAGATAGACCGTGCTCGTGCCGTGCTGTACCCGCCACAGTGGCGGGTGGGCGGCGGTGCTTTGCGCAGAGGACGCGGTGGGCAGGAGCAGCAATCCGGCCCAGAGAAGGCCCGCCAGGCGCAACGCCGATTTCGCCACTCCGCTCATGATCTCCTCCCTTATGGCAGGGAATTTAGCACGGAGCCGGGCAAGCCTTCACGAATCTTCGTAAAATCTGGCGGCAATCAGCCCCACCAACGCATCGAGCGCGGCTTGGGCGTCGGGACCCTCAGCCGTCAATTCCACCGAGGTGCCCAGCGACGCGGCGAGCAGCATCAGCCCCATGATGGAGCGGCCGGAGACACTCGCGTCGCCCTTGGTCACGGTGACCTCGGCCTGGAAACGGGCGGCCGTCTCGACAAATTTCGCGGAAGCCCGAGCGTGCAGGCCGCGCTTGTTCACGATGGTGGCGACGGCTCTGACGGTGTTTGGGCTGTTCATTTTCCCGTAACGCCACCGGCAAGCTCGGCTGAGCCTGCGCGCATATATTTGCGTCCCGATTCGATGGCTTCGCAGACCGCCTGTTCGAGGGGCATCGTGATCCGTACACTGATGAGCTTGATGAGGCTGGGCAGGTTGGCGCCCGCCAGCACCTCGACCTTGTTCTTCTGCAAATGGGTGAGCGCGAGATTGCATGGCGTGCCGCCGAACATGTCGGTGACGATCACCACACCGCTCCCGAGATCGACGGCCTTGATCGCCGCGGTGATTTCGTTGCGACGTTCTTCCATATCGTCGTTGGGACCGATGCAGACGGTCTTCACATGGGTCTGTGGTCCCACGACATGTTGAACCGCTGACAGAAGTTCGGCCGCGAGCCGGCCGTGAGTGACGATGACGATGCCGATCATGTTCCGTTTGTGCGCGAAAATGGGCTGCAAGATAGCAGCGTTCCGATTAAATAAAATGGTTACTGGGCGGCGAAATCAGCCCTGCGACAAAAGCGCCGCGGGCGATTGCTGCCGCGGCCGCGGCGATTTTTGCAGGGGTTGACGCCTCTAAGCCGCGCAAGATCAGGAAAGGCGGCTCGGCGCAGCCCTCCAGCCCTTGCGGAAGCCTGTGAGTCGCCGGTTCGGGAAGCCGCGCGATGTCCGCGGTCTCCTCAAGACGAACAGCCAGGATCACCGGGGCCGTGCGTGCGGCGTCCAGCTCGACGATGCCGACCCCGCGTATCTCTATTCGTCCGTACAAGGATGGGGGCGCTTCGGCGAACAGGCGGCCGTCTTGCTCGAACAGCAGGGTCTGATCGTCCGAAAGCAGCCGCGCTCCCATTGTCATCAGTCTGAGTGCGACGTCCGATTTTCCGGCGCCGCTTGCACCCATCAGCATCACGGCGCCGTCCACGGCACCCCCGAACGGTATGCTGGCATCGCCCAGCACGACGCAGCTCGCATGGACCATGACGCGCGATGTCATTCCGCGGTCCGCAACAATGGCAGCTCGACAATGAAGCAGGCACCGGTCCGCTGGCCCTGACTGTTGTATTTGTTCTCCGCCCAGATTCGGCCGCCATGACTGGCGACGATCTGACGCGCGATTGCCAAGCCGAGACCGGAGTTCTTGCCGAAGCCATGCTCCGGCGGGCGTTCGGTATAGAAGCGCCCGAAGACACGCTCCAGATCGTCTTCCGGAATTCCGGGACCGCTATCCTCGACAATCCCACGAACATGGGGGCCGGAAACATGGTCCGAAACCAGCACAGTGCCGCCATCCGGGCTGAAGGAAATCGCATTGTCGATAAGATTGCGGAACACTTGGCCAAGCCGCGCATCCAACCCCTGGACGATGGCCGATTTGTCGGAATCCTCCGCGAAGGCAATGCGCACACCGCGCGGGACATCCAGGCCGGTGTAGATGTCGACGATGGTGTCCAAAAGCTTTGATAGATCGATCGGTTCGGAATGTCCGCGTGACAATTCCGCATCCAGCCGCGAGGCATCTGAAATATCGGTGATCAGCCGGTCGATGCGCTTCACATCGTTGCGGATCACCTGAACCAGGCGTTCGCGGTTTTCGCCGTCCTTGGTGCGCTCGAACATCTCGATCGCGCTCTTCAGCGAGGTCAGCGGATTCTTCAATTCATGCGCAACATCGGCCGCGAAGCTTTCGATCGCATCGATTCGCTCATAGAGCGCGCGCGTCATGGCCGACAGCGAATCGGCAAGCTCGCCGATTTCGTCGTCGCGGCCATCCAGCGTGGGAATGGCATCGCGCCCCGCGCGTCCCCGCCGCACGCGCTCCGCCGCGCCCGCAAGCTTCAGTATCGGCGCCGCAATGAAGCCGGCGAGATACACCGCCGAAAACAGCAACGCGACGAAGGCAACCGCGAACACCTCGACAAGAGCCGTGCGCTCGGCTTTCAGAATATCGTCGATATCGCCTGATTCCGTGGTCAGCATCAACACGCCATAGAGCGTGGCAAAGCGGCGGATGGGGACAGCAACGGAGAGGACCAGCTTGTCCTGCTCATTGACGCGCACGCTGCTGCCGGTCTCTCCGGCCAATGCCCGGTTGACCTCTTCATAGACGCGGCCGTTTTGCCCCGCCTCGAAATAGGGATCGAGATGGGCAAGCGGGCGCACCCCCATGAGCCCGTCATAGAGACGCTCGACCGTACCCGTCATGCGAGAGAAAAAGGCCATGACCGGGTTGGCTGGCTCGGGCGGCGGCAACTCTTCGGTGGTCACGACATTGCGGGCGAGAAGGTTGCGCGTGTCGAGCTGAAGACGGCCGACGGTTGAATAAACGCGCGCGCGCAAACGTGTGGGCGCGATAAGCTGGCGCAACAGGGGTTCGGCCTGCATGAGCTGAATCGTGCGGCGGTCGGGCTCGGTGGCATATTCGGCCAGTGCGCCGGCGACGATGAGCGCCTGATCGCGGATGCCGGCGACACGCTCCTCGACAAGGCCGATGCGGTTCGACTGCACCCACAGCACGCCACCCACCAGGATGAGCAGCGCGATCACGTTGAAGAAAAGAATCCGCCGCGTCAGCGCCGAAAAACGCCGGCGCGGGCGGTACGGAAGATCCGCGCTCATCGGCCGATGGGATGAACGATGGGTCTGAGTCTGGAATTGTGGATTCAGATTCAGAGCAGGATCCTCATAAACGCGGCACGACGCGATTCAAACGAGGTCACGCCTCCTTGTAGCGGTAGCCGACGCCGTAAAGCGTTTCGATCGAGTCGAAATTGTCGTCGACGGCTTTGAATTTCTTGCGCAGACGCTTGATGTGGGAATCGATGGTGCGGTCGTCGACATAGACTTGGTCGTCATAGGCGGCGTCCATCAGATTGTCGCGGCTCTTCACGAAACCGGGACGCAGCGCCAGCGATTGCAGGATCAGAAATTCAGTAACGGTCAAGCGCACCGGCTTGCCGTCCCAGGTGCATTCATGGCGCAAGGGATCAAGCGTCATCTTCCCCCGCATCATGATCTGCTTGCCTTCGCCGGCCTGCGGTTGGGCCGCGGTACCTTTGCCTTCCGCACGGCGAAGCACGGCCTTTACCCGTTCCAGCAGCAGCCGCTGCGAGAACGGTTTGCGGATGTAGTCGTCGGCCCCGGCGTTCAGGCCCATCAATTCGTCGATTTCCTCGTCCTTGGAGGTCAGGAAGATCACCGGGATCTCCATTGCCTGGCGCAGGCGCCTCAGCAATTCCATGCCGTCCATCCGCGGCATTTTGATGTCCAGAATGGCAAGATCCGGTGGCGTTGCCGTGAGTGCGGTCAAGGCCGAGGCTCCATCCGTGTAGCTGCGGACGTGATAGCCTTCCTGTTCCAAAAGCATGGTCACGGAAGCCAGGATATTCTTGTCGTCATCGACGAGGGCGATGGTCGGCATGGAAAGCCACCTTTGTTGCGAATGTTAATATAAGGCAGGGACCGGGAAAGCGCAGGACCCCTTCCCCTGGTTTTCAAGGCGATAGCAGGCGGCCCGACGAGAATGTTTAATTTGCCGGTTCGATGCCGGCTTCCTTCCACTCGCCCGCCGCTTCGGCCCGCGCCAAGTAACGAATGAAATCCGTCGCTTCCTTTGGCGCCACGCTTTTGGTCGCCACCCCGGCCGCGTAATTCGTGTAGACCTGAAGGGGCGCCGGCAGCATGCCCGCAAGCTTCACGCCCTTCACCGGCACAATCTCGCTGACGTTCTGGATGGCGTATTCGACCTCGCCCGATGCCACGCGGTCGGCGGAATAGCCGGTCTGGGTCAATTTCGTCTTTTTCGCCATTTCGTCGGCAATGCCGAGATCCTTCATGATCTTGGCGGTCGCGATGCCCGAAGACGCGCCCTGCGTCGGATCCATGTAGGTGACGGATTTGGCCTTCAGCATCGCCTCTTTGAACTTTTCGGGTGTGGAGACGTCGGGAGTTGCCACGCCGTCCTTGGCGCCGACGCCGATGCCGATGCGCCCCAGCGCGACACCGCTTTTCGACCGCACGTCGCCGGACTTCTCGAGCTGCTCCAGAGCAGGGGCCGAGACCACGATCACATCCGCAGGCGCGCCCGATTTCAGCTTTTCCTGAATCTGACCCACCGTTCCGACGGTGAAATTGACTTTGTTGCCGGTCATTTTGGTGAAACCGGCGGCCAATGTCCGCTCCGCTTCCTGCACGGCACCCGCGGAATAGACGTTGATTTCCACGGCATGCGCCGCTCCGGACAGAACCGGGACACCGGCCAGAACCGCGGCGAACACAAGCCCTTTAGACATCGCTTTCCCCATTCGATGTTCAGGCGAACTGCACTTTGATAATCTCATAAGAGCGCGCACCGCCCGGTGCCGCCACCTCCACCGTGTCGCCCGCCGCCTTGCCGATAAGCGCGCGCGCGATGGGCGAGGAGATGGAAATCCTGCCGTGTTTGGCATCCGCCTCCAGGTCGCCGACGATCTGGTATTTTACCCTGGCCTCGCTGTCCTCATCGGCCAGCGTCACGGTCGCGCCGAACTTGACGGTCTTGCCGGACAGCTTCGACACGTCGATCACATCGGCCCGCGAAAGCTTGTCCTCCAAATCCATCACCCGGCCCTCGATGAAGGCCTGGCGCTCCTTGGCGGCGTGGTACTCAGCATTTTCCGAAAGGTCGCCATGGGCGCGCGCTTCGGTAATCATTCTGATAACGGCAGGGCGCTCCTCCAGCTTCAGATGCTGGATTTCATCCTCCAGGGCCTTATAGCCCGCCGCCGTCATCGGTATACGTTCCATCCTTTTTCACCTTGAATGACAGATTTACTGGCTCCGGTCAGTCGCTCTAAACGAACGGACAGGCCAGAACGCCCAACTCTACGCTTGAGATTTTTGGTCACCGTTACCGGCGGCTTTAAGGCTCAAGACCAGCTTTTAAGCATAGGACTGGAGGGGGGCGACTTCAAGGGAGCCCGATTTCAAGGAATGGATCGCCTGGGTCACCGCCGCAGCCGCGGCCATGGTGGTGCAATAGGGAATTTTCATCTGCAGGGCCGTCTTGCGGATAGAGGCCGAGTCCGCCAGGGCCTGGGCTCCGTCCGTGGTGTTGAAGACCAGCGAAATGTCGCCATTCTTCATCTCATCGACAATGTGCGGCCGCCCCTCCAGAACCTTGTTGATGATCCGCACCGGCAAGCCCGAGGCCTGAAGATATTTGGCGGTTCCCCGCGTGGCGACGATATCGAAACCCATGGCGATGAGCTGAGCCGCCGGTCCGGGCGCGATTTCCTTGTCGGTGTCCCGTACGGAAATGAACACAGTGCCCGAAAGCGGGAGCTTGACGCCGCTGCCGATCTGGCTTTTGGCAAAAGCGCGGCCGAAATCCGTATCCAGGCCCATGACCTCGCCGGTCGATTTCATTTCCGGCCCCAGGATGGTGTCCACACCGGGGAAACGGGCAAAGGGCAGCACGGCCTCCTTGACGGCGATGTGGGATTTTCGAGCACTCGACAGCGTGAAATCCGCAAGATGTTCGCCGGCCATGACGCGGGCGGCAATCCCTGCAACAGGAAGGCCTATGGCCTTGGCAACGAAGGGCACGGTGCGCGACGCGCGCGGGTTCACTTCGAGGACAAAAATTTCGCCGTTCTGGATGGCGTATTGCACATTCATCAGGCCGCGCACTTCGAGCGCCCGCGCCAGCGCAATCGTCTGGCGTTCGAGCTCAGCGATGGTCGCGGCATCCAGCGAATGGGGCGGGAGCGCACAGGCCGAATCGCCGGAATGGATACCGGCTTCCTCGATATGCTCCATGATGCCGGCGATAAAAACGTCGCCCGTTTCATCGCAGATGGCATCGACATCAACTTCCGTCGCGTGCTGCAGGAAGCCGTCGATCAGCACAGGATTGGCGCCGGAGATGCGGAACAGCTCGCCCGATTGCAGTGCGGCTTTCAGCGCCGGCTCATCGGCGACGATGATCATGCCGCGTCCGCCCAGCACATAGGACGGGCGCAGGATGACGGGATAGCCGATGCCGCGCGCGACCGAGACGGCCGTGTCAATGTCGAGCGCCGTGCCGTTTTGCGGCTGCTTCAGGCCGAGCTTGTGGAGCAGTTCCAGGAAGCGCTGGCGGTCCTCGGCAAGATCGATGGCGTCCGCCGAGGTGCCGAGAATCGGAATGCCCGCTTCCCCCAAAGCGCCGGCAAGCTTCAGCGGCGTCTGTCCGCCGAATTGCACGATCACGCCGGCGAGCGTGCCCTTGCTCTGTTCGAGGCGAATGATTTCCAGAACGTCCTCCGCCGTGAGGGGCTCGAAATAGAGCCGGTCGGAGGTGTCGTAATCCGTGGAGACAGTCTCCGGATTGCAATTGACCATGATGGTCTCATAGCCCTGCGCGGCCAGCGAAAAGCACGCGTGACAGCAGCAATAATCGAATTCGATGCCCTGGCCGATGCGGTTGGGACCGCCACCCAGAATGATGACTTTGCGCTTTTCGCTCGGGCGCGCTTCGCATTCGACTTCGCCGCCGACCGGGGATTCATAGGTCGAATACATATAGGAGGTGAGTGCTGCGAATTCGGCCGCGCAGGTGTCGATACGTTTGTAAACCGGATGAACGCGCAAATGCGCGCGGGCGGCGGCAACGGCGCTTTCCTTCATCCCGGTCAGCGTTGCGAGTCGCGCGTCGGAAAAGCCCATCGCCTTCAACCGCCGCAACCCTTCGTGGGTTTTCGGCAGGCCTGATTGCCGAATCGCATTCTCGGTGCGCACGATTTCCGCGATCTCGCCGACAAACCAAGGATCGTAGCTCGTGATGCGGGTCAATTCGGATTCGCGGATGCCCAGCCGCAGCGCCTGCGCGGCAACGCGCAACCGGTCCGGCGTGGGCCGGCCCAAAGCGGCGCGGATCGCATTGCTGTCATCGCCCTGGCCGAGATTGGGGATAATGATTTCATCGAGCCCGGAAAGCCCCGTCTCCATGGAACGCAGCGCCTTCTGCAGCGATTCCGCGAAAGTGCGCCCGATGGCCATCACCTCGCC
>DATARE010000122.1:0-18472 GCA_036264295.1 Micropepsaceae bacterium
ACAAGCCGCTGGTGATGTCACAGGCGGGGCTGATCTTCACGGAAGCTTCGAAGAAGCTCGGCTTTCACCCATTCCCGACACCCTCATCTAACAACAGCGCCGCCTATACCAACATCGAAGGGCAGACGCTGGGTGCGTGCCAATATTGCGGCCATTGCGAATATTTCGGCTGCGAGTCCAATTCCAAAGCGAGTCCGAACATCTGCCTCATGCCGGTGCTGCTGCAGGATTCCCGCTTCGAACTGCGCGCCCATGCCTATGTCAAAAGCCTCGTTTACGACAAAGCGGCGAAAAAGGTGCGGGGCGTCGTGTACATCAACCGAGAGACCGGCGAGGAGCTGGAACAACCAGCCGATCTGGTCGTGCTCTGCGCCTATCCCTTCAACAATGTCTCGCTGATGCTCTCGGCCGGCATTGGCCAACCCTACGATCCGCGCACCGGCAAAGGCGTCGTTGGCAAGAACTTCTGCCTGCAGGTGATGTCCGGCGTGCAGATTTTCGTCGAGGACGAGATCAATCCCTTCATCGGCACGGGTGTTAATCCTGCCGCGATCGACGATTTCCAGGGGGACAATTTCGACCATGGCGGATTGGGCTTTTTCGGCGGCGGATATTTATATCCCTCCATCAGCGGCGGACGGCCGATACAGGTCCGCGCCACCCCGCCGGGGACACCGCGCTGGGGCTCGAAATGGAAGGAAGCCACCGCCGAATGGTACAATCACAGCTTCCCGATCAGCGCGCACGGGGCATCTTACGCGTGGCGAACGAACTATCTCGATCTCGATCCCAATTATAAGGATGCGATCGGCCGGCCCTTGGTGCGCATGACCTACAATTATTCGCCCAACGACCGGAAGATGTCGCAATTCCTCACCGACAAGGCCGTAGAAATAGCGCGTGCGGCAAATGCCAAGATTGTCGGCACACCGAATCCGCGGACCGGCGATTTCGACAATATTAACGGCCAATCCTCGCATCACACCGGCGGCGTCATCATGGGCACGGACCCGCGCACCTCTGCATCGAATCGCTATTTGCAGAATTGGGAGGTGAGCAATTTGTTCGTCATGGGCGGCGCGGCATTCCCGCAGAACCCGGGCTATAATCCGACGGGCACGATTGCGGCGTTGGCGTATTGGTCGGCCAACGCGATCACGACGCGATATTTGAAGAGTCCCGGCCCGCTGATGCACGCCTAATGGGCCATGTCGGCGTGACGCGCCCAGGAAAAGCGTGATCGAATCGCATGGCCAATACGGTATCAACGGATGCCCAAACCAGCAGCCCGACGAGCGAGCTGTTGGCGCAGGCATTTGCCGCCCATAAAGCCGGCGATCTGCTGCGGGCCGAACACCTCTACGAGGCGCACCTCAAAGCCAACAGCAACGATGCGGCCGCCCTTGCGCTTCTTGGAACTTTGAAAGGGCAAAGCGGTCATCTTTACGACGCCCTGGCTCTGCTCACCCGGTCTGTCGCTCTCGACTCCAAGCATTTGCTTGCGCTCAACAGCCGCGGCAATGTCCTGAAGCTTCTCGATCGTCCCGAGGAAGCGCTTGCCTGCTTCGACAAAGCGGTCGCGCTCAAGCCGGATTTCTTCGAAGCTCACGAAAACCGGGGTGCCGTACTTTACGATCTCAGGCGCTATGAGGAAGCGCTTGCGAGCTACGATCGCGTCCTTGCGCTGACACCCTCCCGCGCGCAAAGCCACTGCAACCGCGGCAGGGCCCTTGAAGAACTCGACCGAGCTGCCGATGCGCTCGCCAGCTATAACAAAGCCATCGCGCTTCGCCAGGATTATGCCGATGCCTATCATTACCGGCTCAACCTGTTGCGTGATCTGGGGCGCGATGAGGATGTCCTCAAGGACTATGAAACGCTCAACCACCTCGATCCGCAGCGGCCCTACATTACGGGCGAATTCCTGTCCCAGAAACTGGATCTGTGTTTGTTGAACGGATTCCAGGAAGACTGTGACCATATCCGCAAAGGCGTGGAAACGAGCGCCAGAATTGCAACGCCATTTTCGTTCCTGAAAATCGCGTCGACACCCGCGTTGCAAAGACGATGCGCGGAAATTTATGTCTCCGACAAATGCGCTCCCGCGCCCCAGCCGCTTTGGCGCGGCGAGCGTTATGAGCATGACAGAATACGCGTGGGATATTTCTCGTCCGACTTCCGTGAGCACGCGACTGCGTATCTGGTTGCGGAGCTGCTCGAAAAGCACGACAAAACGCGCTTTGAAGTCTACGGTTTTTCCATTGCGCCGGCAGCACAAGACCCGATGCGGGAGCGGCTGAAGACGGCCTTCGCGCACTTTGTCGATGTTGCCGCTTCAGGTGATGTGGCGGCCGCGCAGCTGGCAAGGGCGTTTGAAATCGACATCGCCGTGGATTTGAAAGGCTTCACCCGGGATGCGCGCCCGGAGATATTCGCCCAGCGTCCCGCGCCGCTTCAGGTCAATTATCTCGGCTTTCCCGGTACGATGGGTGCCGCCTATATGAATTACATCATAGCGGACCATATTCTTATCCCGCCTCGGCATATCGGTGCGTATACGGAAAGAATCGTCTTCCTGCCCAACAGCTATCAGCCGAACGATACGAAGCGCCCAATCGCACAATCGACACCCAGTCGGGCGGAAGCAGGTCTTCCAGAGCAAGGATTCGTGTTCTGCTGCTTTAATAATGGCTTCAAGATCACGCCCGACGTCTTCGACATCTGGATGCGGCTTTTGCACATCGTCAAAGGCAGCGTGTTGTGGCTGTTCGCAAGCCACCCGAGCATATGCGCCACTCTGCGCCGGGAAGCGAAGATGCGCGGTGTCGATCCCGACCGTCTGGTCTTTGCATCGAAATTGCCGCAAACCGAGCACCTGGCGCGGCACGGACTCGCAGACCTTTTCCTGGATTGTTTTCACTGCAATGCGCACACAACGGCAAGCGATGCGCTGTGGGCGGGGCTTCCTGTCCTCACCTGCCCCGGCGAGACGTTTGCCAGCCGCGTGGCAGCCAGCTTGCTGCGCGCGACGGATTTGCCGGAGTTGGTTGCCACTTCGGTTCAGGAATACGAAAGCACTGCTGTGCATTTGGCGCGGAACCCTGCCGCCCTCGCCGCTTTACGCGAGAAGCTGGCCCGCAACCGGTTGACGCAGCCCCTGTTCGATATCGAGCTTTATACGCGCCATCTGGAAACCGCTTATTCCGAGATGTACCGACGCCAGCAGGATGGCTACCCTCCCGATCACATCGAGTTTCGCGCTTAAGCTGGCGCGCCTAAGCGCGCGCGTTGGCGGTGGCAGGCTTTCGCGCCGGGCGCGTCCATGACATGGCCGCCACGCTGAACGCCCCGCAGACGGCTGGAATGGCAAAAATGATGAACACGGTTTTCAGCGGAAGCTCGTGCAGCAAGACGCCGCCAATGATTGGCCCGAAGCCGCCGACAAAGCGGCCGAAGCTGCCACCCCATCCCACCGCGGTCGAACGGATTTCGGTGGGGTAGAGCGTTGTCGCGAAGGCATTCAGCGTGTTGTTGACGCCGACGAGACAAAATCCTGTGCCCGCGACGGTCAGCGCCAGAAGTGCTGCGGACGCGCCGACCATGCCAGTGGCCGCCACGAACAACGCCAGCCCGCAAAAGGCAACAACCAACACGCGGGGATAGCCGGTGCGATCGGCGAAATAGCCGCAGAGCAGAACGCCGGCAATGCCGCCGAATTGGAACAGGGTGGTCGTGCGCACCGCCTGTTGCCCATCCAGCCCCGCCATGGTGAGTGCGACAGGCAGCCAGTTGTTCAGCGTGTTCAGCGAAGCGAGGATCACAAGATAGGTGAACCATAGGAGCATGGTCATGGCCATGCGGCCTTCGGCGAAAAGCTGCGCCGGGCGAAAGCCGGGCCGCTTCGGCTCCATGGGCAATATGAATTCCGCATCGGGCGGAAAGTCGAGCCGCGGATCCATTTTCTTAAGGGTGCGCGCGATCTGCTGAGAATGCCCCCGTCTGGTGGCGAGAAACCGGATGGATTCGGGCAGGAACAGCAGCAAGGCCAGTCCGAGCACCAGCGGGAAAAGACCGCCGATATAGAAAATGCCCTGCCAACCGAACAGAGGAAGCATTTCGGCCTGCAGCAGTCCGCCGGAGCCCGCACCCACAGCAAAGCCCGTTGCCATGATAGCCACCATGCGGGCGCGGATACGGGCAGGCGCGAACTCATTGGCGACAACGAAGGTCAAAGGCAGGGCGGCGCCAAGGCCAAAGCCGGTAAGCGGGCGCAGGATCAAAAGCTGGTCAATCGAAGTCAGCGTCACGGTCACCAGGGTCAGAAGACCGAACAGCGTGACCGCCGCGACCATAATTTTTTTGCGGCCGAAAATATCAGCAAGCGGGCTTAGCAGGACCGAACCGATACCAGTGCCAAACGCCCCAAATCCAAACACCGGGCCGAGCGCTTGCGGGGTCAAATGCCAAGCCTCACGCAACGCCGGCGCGGCATAGGCGAGTGCCTGTGTGTCGAAACCGTCCAGAAACTGAACCAGGCCGCACAGCAGCACGATGCGCAGCTGAAACCCGCCAAATCTCTGCGCGCCAATGATTTCGGCAACGTCGAACGTTTTCGCCATTCCCTTCCCCATCCGCGCCGGCGTTCTGTTCCCGACATCGTCGCCACAATAAACAAGCGTGCGGAATTTGGAATGCCAAGGGGCACTTGGCCAGCAGCTTCAAATGCAGCACCGAATAGAACGTTGCGCTGTAATCGGAGGCGTCGGCAAGTCCGAAGCGCGAGCGTTAGTGTCCTGCGACGCCGCGAACCGAGGAAAGATCGCGGTGCTTTTCACCGCAGACATAATCCTGCAGCCGGATGTCATTGCGCAAATTGTAGACATAGCGCGCGCTCCAATCCCGGGTGAACATGTCGGGATCGTGCACGCTGATCACATCCTCGAGCTGATTGGCGCCAATCTTGTGAATGCGTTCCACCGTCTTCATAGCGTCACTGTGTGGCGCACCGGTCGCATCCAGAAATGTCTTGTCATTGAAACCAGCGGTTTCGACGACCAGCGTGTCGCCGTCCCAATGTCCCACGGAATGTCCGTTGTAGTAGGGATAGGGAATCAGCTCCTCATCTTTCGGCATGGGTTTGTCCATGGCCACGATACGGATGGCGTGGTTGAGCTCATAAACAATGGTGGTCTGCCCCGGAGTTTGGATGATCTCCAATGGATACGGGGTTGCCAGAACGCGCGGTATACCGTCCGGCACACAAAACCGGCGGGCCACGTCGGTCATTTCACCGCTTTTCAAGGCGGCGATATTCTTCTCGTAAGCCATTTTGCCGGCCGGCGTGTAAGGCAAGTCGCCGCCGCCAACGAGCTGGATTTTGGGGCTGTAATTGGTGGCCCACCAGACGCCGGAAATGTCCGGGCCTGCAGCCGCACCCGCGGCAATTGCGGGATTGGCCGAGAAGCCGCCCAAACCCGCGATGATCGCGAGCACGAAAACACGCGAACGAGGAGGCGAAGCAAGCTTCGCCTCCTCGGCCGACACGACATCGATCATAATTCCCCCCGAAAACCGGGATGGTGCAAACGATCGCTTAGTTCGGGGCCGCACCCGCGTTGGCGCCGGCAGCCCCGTTCGGGTTGCCCTTCACCGTTCCGTCCGGAAGCGTGACCGCCATGAACTGGCCGCCATGGGTCCCGTCCTTCAACGGATGAATGACCGCGGTGATCTTCATGCCCGGAGTCAGGGTCTTGGGAATCCAGCCCTGGCGAGCCAGACCGCCCGGCGCGCCCATTTCGATCGCCCATTGTTCCTGAGCGCCTTGCGCGTTGGCGACGTTCATCAGGATCCAGCTATGCGGATTGGTCCACTGGTATTCCTTCACGGTGCCTTCCAATGTCGCCTTCTTGTCGGCATCGAACATGGCAAAGGAATGATGCGCGAGCGCCGGAATCGAATACAGCGCAAGTGCAACGCCTGCCAAACCAAGTGCTTTGAATTTCATTTGAAATCTCCTCGTCGTGTGGCCACCCTAAGAGCCGTACCCTCGCGAAATTCGACCGCGCCAAATACGGCTTTGATGACTGTCATATAACATTGCAGTGAGGCCAAAAAAAGGGGGCCCGTATTCGCGCCGCACCGCAAACCCGCCCAAGCTCTTCTTATTTTTCCTTCGTTTTTCAAGGATGTACGGCGCGAGACGTCAATCTTGCAAAACGCCGGATGCATGCTCCACAGACTGACGGTTCCTGAGGAACATGCCCGGGCTCCGTTTTTCGCTCGGAATCGGCAGACGACAGGAAGCGGCAGCAAGCCGCACAGACCATCTTGCCGCATCACGCCGATCATGAGCAAAATGACATGGGCTGGCATATTCCGGCAGGGCACGCGGCATAAGGGCGCAGCAATCACGTCATGGCCAACTTCGATCACTCCGGTTCCCGCTCCGGCTTCGGTTCGCAGCGGGCGACAGTAAAATGGTTTAATGCGACTAAAGGTTTTGGTTTCGTCACATTGGACGATGGATCGGACGCATTCTGTCACGCATCCGCATTGGCGAATCTTCCGAATACGGAATTGCCCCAAGGCGCGACTGTGTTCTGCGAAGTGGCGCATGGGCAGCGCGGTATGCAGGTGACAGCCGTGCACAGCGTGGATCTTTCCACTGCGGATGCGCCAACGCCACGCGGGCCGGGTGGACCGCGTCCGCATCGAGGCCCGCGCGAATTGGGCAACAGCGGCTCGATGGGCGACGGCCATGTGAAGTTCTTCAACGAACAGAAGGGCTTCGGCTTCGTGGTGCCGGAATCGGGCGGAACCGACGTTTATGTGCACGCCAGCGCACTGCGACGGTCGGGCATTCCGACGCTGATGCCGGAACAGCGCGTACGCTTTTCCACGCGTCAGGGCGTCAAAGGCGTAGAAGTCGATCGCATCGAATTGGCCTGAACCGCACGCCGTTGTCGTTTCAGCAGATAGCCAGTTCGGGCTTCCTGTTGTCGCGCACGAACCTATTTGGTTTTATCCATCGCGACGGCGCCGCCTTTCATCACCCAACGCACATTGTTGAGCACCACCGAAATATCGGCGAGCGGATCGCCGTCCACTGCAACCATGTCCGCGATATAGCCCGGCGCAACCGCGCCCAGGCTTGTCTGCATGCCGAGCATCTCGGCGGGAAGAATCGTTGCCGCTTGCAGGGCCTGTTCGTTGGACATGCCAAATTTCACGAACCAATTGAGTTCGTGCATATTCAATCCGAATGCCGTGTAGACAGCGTCGGAGCCGATCAGCATGCGCGCTCCCGCACGATAGGCCTTCTGAGCGGTGGCAAAATTGCGCTGGATGAAATTGCGCAGATTTTCCTTCGCTGCGGGCGTGAATTTGTACACGTCGTCGGCGCGATCCAGATAATGCTGATTGTGATTGATCGTGGGAACGTACCAGATTTTCTTGCCGATCAATTCGGCAATGGTCGCATCGTCCATATCGGTGGCGTGTTCGAGCGTGTCCGTGCCGGCACGGATCGCGTCCTTCGCGCCAACCGGGCCATAGGAGTGGACGGCCACCTTGCGCCCTGCCGCATGGGCCGTATCGATGATGGCCTTCATCTCGTCATAGGTGATCGTTTCATCGCCCGTGACATCGTCGGCACCGCCGGTCGAGCCATAGACTTTCACCCAATCCGCACCGCTATCGATGATCGACTTGGTGAGCCTCGCGGCCTCCGCGACATAATCGGTGACGCCCGGCCGATGTATGGCTGCTTGGCGGATGCCGGGACCCGAAACGAACATGCGCGGTCCGGCAACTGCGCCGCGGTTGATGAGATCGCGCAACGCCAGATCGGCCCCGTCCAAGCCCGTCAAATCGCGCACCGTGGTGACGCCGGCTTCGAGCGTCTTCTTGGCATTCTCCTGCGCCAGGAACACCGTCACCGCCACGTGGCGGGGGGGCTGATGCAACGGCGTCGCCCCCGTCGAACGATCCCAATAGAACGTCATATGGGTGTGCGAATCGATCAGCCCCGGAATGCCCGTGTAGCGCGATAGATCGATTGTCTCCGCTCCGGCCGGAATTCTGCCATTCGCGGTCACGCTTTGAATCTTGTCGTCTTGGACCACCACAACGGCGTTCGCGATCGTGCGGTGACCGTCCCACAATTTTCCGAATTTGATCGCTTTGGTCGCGGCCTCGGCGTGGAGCGATGCCGCAAGCACGAACGCGAGGATCAAAGTTCCAAACCGGACCATAAGAACCTCGCGAAAAAGCTCTGAAGCTGGGGGATGCTACCATTCGCGCCGGTGCACGACAATTTCTGCTAAATCAGTCCAGCCAATGCAGCCAGTTTTCCACGTACTTCGGCGAGCGTCGCGGATGGCACGCGTGCACCCGAAAAAGCAATTCCACGCGCCAGTGCATCGATGCTGCGAACATGACTGGTCAGAATTTCTCCGATAATCGGCAATCCCGCCGGGAGAACCACACTTGTCGGAAATGGGCGCACGCGCGACGTTATGGGACAAACAATAGCGAAGCCGCTTGCGCGATAAAAAGGCACTGGCGATATCACCAGCGCGGGCCGGCTGCCGCTCTGTTCGCGTCCGGTGCTCGGATCGAAATCCGTCCAGATCAGATCGCCTGCATCAGGCTCGTAGCTCACTCGACGTTTTCGCGGCCAATATCCGGGCCCCAGTCGAAAGCATTGCGCATTGCCTCAGGCGTCATGCCGACAAGCAGCTCATCAAGCGTATAGACCGGCCGCTGTGTGGAAATCACCAAGCGGTCTCCCTCAATGGAAACATCGACCCGAGAACCTTCAGTCAGGCCGAGTTTGGCGGCGGCATCTTTGGGCACCCGCACCCCTAAACTGTTGCCCCATTTAGAAATTTGCACCTGCAAAGGTTCACTCCATGGATATCCAACGGATATCTAATAGATATTTTACGGATATACAAACGTTATTCGGCCGGTCCCCCGGCTGCGACGCGCAGCTTCGGATCGGTTGGAAGCCCACGCAAGCTTTCCGGATCGCCTTCCACCGCCTGGAGACGCTCGCGCACCTCGGCGGCTTCTTTCTGGCGGTTCCACATGGCGGCATAAGCGCCGCCCCGCGCCACAAGTTCGCCATGACGCCCGCGCTCCACGATCTGACCGCGGTCAAGCACCAGAATCTCGTCGGCATCGATGATCGTAGACAGGCGATGGGCTATCACCAGCGTGGTGCGGTTCTTCGATACCAGCTTCAGCGAGGATTGGATTTCACGTTCCGTGTGGGTGTCGAGCGCCGATGTTGCTTCATCCAGTAAAAGGATTGGCGGATTTTTCAGCAGCGTGCGCGCAATCGCAACCCGTTGCTTTTCACCGCCGGAAAGCTTCAATCCGCGTTCGCCAACCATGCTTTCATAACCGGCCGGGAGTTCGCGGATGAAAGGATCGATCTGGGCAAGACGCGCGGCTTCCAGAATATCGGCTTCGCTCGCTCCGATTCGCCCATAACCGATGTTGTAATGGATGGTATCGTTGAACAGGACCGTGTCCTGCGGAACAATACCGATGGCGGCGCGCAAGGACGCTTGCGTCACATCGCGGATATCCTGGCCATCGATAGTCACGCTGCCCGATTGAATGTCGTAGAAGCGATAGAGAATGCGCGAGATGGTGGACTTCCCCGCGCCCGTCGGCCCCACCACCGCCACCGTCTTGCCGGCGGGAACGCGGAAACTGATGCCCTTCAGGATCGTGCGGTCGCGGTCATAGGCGAAGACGACGTTCTTGAACTCGATCTCGCCCTTCGCAACGGCGATGGCCGGCGCACCAGGTTTGTCCTCGACTTCCTGGGGCCGCTTCAGCAGGTTGAACATCATCTCCATGTCGATGAGGCCCTGCGAAATATCGCGGTATACGGTGCCGAGCAGATTGAGCGGAATGAACAGCTGGATCAGCAACGCGTTGGCCATAACAAGATCGCCCACGCTGAGGCTGCCGTTCTTCACGCCGAGCGCCGCCAGCGCCATCACCGCCACAAGGCCCAGCGAAGCGATGACGCCCTGTCCCGTATTCAGCACCGAGAGGGAGGTCTGGGTAATGATGGAGGCGCGGGAATATTTCTCCATTGCCGCGTCGAAGCGGATTTCTTCATGCATTTCGGCGTTGAAATATTTGACCGTCTCGTAATTCAGCAATGAGTCCACCGCCTTGCTGTTCGCCTCATTGTCCGAATCGTTCATTGCGCGGCGGATGTGGATGCGCCAGCGCGTCACCGCAAAGGTGAACTGCATATAGATGATGATCATCGCCGCGGTGGCGACCACGAACCAGATGTTCAACTGCCACAGCATCAGGATGCAGATGAAAACGAGCTGCAGGATCGTTGGGAAGATGTTGAAAATCGCGAGCGTCAACAGCCGATCGATGGCCTTCGTCCCGCGGTCCACAATGCGCGACAGCCCGCCGGTGTGGCGTTCCAGATGAAAACGCAGGGACAGCGCATGCAAATGATGGAATGTCTCCACCGCGATGATACGCAAGGCATGGTAGAGCACCGGCGAAAATATTCCGTCGCGCAATTGGGCGACGGCCTGCATCAATATGCGCGCCACGCCGTAACTGACGATCAGGGCAATGGGGGCGGCCAGCGCAATATCTTCGGGGCGGCCCTGCAGCCGGTCGACCGCAAGCTTGAAGAAATAGGGCGCCGCAACCGTTACTGCGGGCGTCAAGATCAGTAGGATAATGGCGACGACGACACGGGTCTTCAAATCGCCCCGGCCGGGCGGCCAGAGATAAGGCGTCAACTCGAACAGCGGTTGCCAACTGGGGGGCTTGTTGCTGACGGCCCCGCCGCCTTTCAAAGACCGTCCGCCATAATCGTAAGACGACATGGGTTTTGCGCTTCTCCTCGGGTCTATGCCCGGAACCACAGTTCGCTCTATGTGCTTGTGTTTAGTAGGCATGCGCCCCCACAGCAATTCCTAAAGGCAGCGCATGGTCATAATTTGGGCAAATCAGAGGGTTAGAGGTAATCTGTGAACAAAATGACACCCGATCTGGCCACCCGCCGGCCTACCATTTGTGTTTTTTGCGGTTCCTCCCATGGAACCGATTCCGCCCATACGCAGGCGGCGCGCCAATTTGGAACCGCGATGGTCGAAGCCGGATTCGACCTGGTTTTCGGCGGTGGCGGCGTTGGACTTATGGGAGAAGTGGCGAACGCGGTCTCCGAAGCTGGAGGCAATGTCCTGGGCATCATTCCGAGTTTCCTGCGCCATGTCGAAGCGCCGGCGATAGTTTGTTCCCAACTCGTCATCACCGAAAGCATGAACGAACGGAAGGCCCGGATGTTTGCGGCCGCGGATGGATTCGCGGTGCTGCCGGGCGGCCTCGGCACGCTGGACGAATTCGCCGAAGCTTTCACAGCCGCGCAATTGCAGCTTCACGCCAAGCCGATTGTACTGGTGAACATCCGGAACTATTTCGCGCCGCTGGTCGCGTTGATCGATCATTTCGTGGCGGAAGGATTCGCCGGTCCGCGCGTCAAAGGATTGTTCCAGGTCGCGCCGACCGTGGATGAGGCCATCGGCATCTTCGCCGCACACCAGGCCCGGATTAGAATTGTCGAAGACCGTCAGGCCGGGGCGGAAGCTCTATAAAGCTTATAGCAGATCGAATCCGACAGCGCTTCGAAAGAGGCGTCCACGATATTTTCCGATACGCCGACCGTCGACCAGCGGTGACCATGGCTGTCTGCGCTTTCGATCATGACCCGCGTCACCGCCTCGGTGCCGCCGGTCAGGATACGCACCTTGTAATCGACCAGCCGCAGATCCTGTAAATAGGACGAATAGCGGCCAAGATCTTTGCGCAGGGCCGAATCCAGCGCATTCACCGGACCATTGCCGACCCCCACATTGTGGACGGTTTCGCCGCCGACATTCAGCTTCACCACCGCTTCGGAAATCGTCACCATCTCGCCCAGCGCGTTGTGCCGCCGCTCGACCATGACGCGGAACGATTCGACTTGGAAATAATTCGGCACCTGTCCCAGGGCCCGCCGCGCAAGCAGCTCGAACGAGGCCTCCGCGCCGTCATAGGCATAGCCGAGAAATTCGCGCGACTTGACGTCTTCCAGCAGGCGCCCGATCCGCTTGTCGTCGGGCGCAACCTCGATGCCCAACAGCGCCAATCGCGCCATGATGTTGGAACGTCCCGCCTGATCGGAAACCAGGATGTGCCGCTGATTGCCGACGCTTTCGGGCGGCACGTGCTCATAGGTGCGGGGATTCTTCTGCACCGCAGAAACGTGCAGCCCGCCTTTGTGCGCAAAGGCCGACGGCCCGACATAGGCGGCATGACGGTCTGGCGCGCGGTTGAGGATTTCATCGAGCAGACGCGAGGTGGGCGTGAGTCGTGTCAGCGCTTCCGCGCTTACGCCGGTCTCGAATTGCGCGGCATAGGAATCCTTCAGCATCAGCGTTCCGAGGATCGAGCACAGATTGGCGTTGCCGCAGCGCTCGCCGAGGCCGTTCAGCGTGCCCTGAATCTGCCGCGCCCCGCCGCGCAGCGCCGCGAGGCTGACCGCCACCGCCTGTTCGGTATCGTCATGCGCGTGGACGCCAAAATTGGCGTTCGGCAAACGCGATTTCGCCTCTGAAACGATGCGGTACACGTCTTCGGGCAACGTGCCGCCATTGGTATCGCACAGCACGAGCCAGCGGGCCCCAGCCTCGAACGCCGCTTTCAAAACCGCCAGCGCATATTCGGAATTGGCGGCATAACCGTCGAAGAAATGTTCGGCATCGAACAGGGCTTCGCGTTTGCGGCCCACGACGGCCGCAATGGATTCGGAAATGTTGTCGAGGTTTTCGCTGCGCGGAATTTCCAGCGCGACATCGACCTGAAAATCCCACGCTTTGCCGACGAGGCAGAGAGCAGGCGCCTTGGTCGAGAGCAGCGCGGCCAGACCGGGGTCATTGGCGGCACTGCGGCCAGACCGCTTGGTCATGCCGAACGCGGTGAAGCGTGCGCGGGTGAGCGCCGGAGCCTCGTTGAAGAATGCGGTGTCGGTCGGGTTTGCGCCCGGCCAGCCGCCCTCGACATAATCGATGCCCAGCGCATCGAGCGCCAGCGCGATGCTGCGTTTGTCTTCGACGGAGAAGTCGACGCCCTGGGTCTGCGCCCCGTCGCGCAGCGTGGTGTCATAGAGGTAGACGCGTTCCTTGGTCATGCGTGCGCCCCCTCCGTCTCGCGAGGCGAGACACCTCCCCCGTAAACGGGGGAGGAAAGGCGAGGCGCGCCTGTGTTTTCCTCCCCCGCCTGCGGGGGAGGTGCTTCCCCCGGATACCATCCGGGGGAAGCAGAGGGGGCGGCGCCAATAAAGCCCCCCACCCGCTCGCGCTGACGCGCTCGCGACCTCCCCGCGTTGGGGGAGGTAAAATATGCGCTTCTCCTCCGCCAACGCGGGGAGGGATTAGGGGTCGGGGGTGAAGCAGAAAGCTTCACCGCTTCACGTTTCCGGATAGAACAGTCATCCCGGGCGAGCGCAGTTGCGCGAGACCCGGAACCCACCGGGACGCTGTCGCCGTGGGTCCCGGCGCGCGCGATGCCACTGCATCGCGTGGCCGGGATGACAAGGTGGTGTTGCGCGCTCACCGCTTCACCTCCCAGGTGGTGCCGGTGGGGCCGTCCTTCAGCACGATGCCCTTTGCCAGCAGCTCGTCGCGGATGCGATCGGATTCCTTGAAGTTCTTCGCCTTCCGCGCTTCGTTGCGGGCAGCAATCAAAGATTCAACTTTGTCCGAGCTCGTAGACATATCCCGAGATCGCAACCACTCGGCATAGGAACGAACATCGACACCAAGTAACAAGAGTGCTTGATCAACAGCATCATCGCCATATAGTTCGTGTACTCTTGAGAGCAAAAGCGGCGTATTCAGATCATCCATTAATGCTTCAACGATTTCCTGGGCTGGCTCAAAATGCATGTCCCGTTCCCTAGTGGGCAACCCTCGCCGAGCAAACTCAAATTGTTTAATCCTTCCGCAGAGCCGGCGCAGGATTGTCTCGGTTTCCTCCAGTGAAGCAGCTGTCCAATCGATCGGCTGGCGATAATGTGTACGCAGCATGTTGAAGCGCAGCACCTCGCCCGGCCAATCCTTCAACAGATCGCGGATGGTGAAAAAATTGCCGAGGCTCTTCGACATCTTCTCGCCTTCGACCTGAAGGAAGCCATTGTGCATCCACACGCGTGCTAGCGGATGACCGCCATGTGCACCTTCGCTCTGCGCGATTTCGTTCTCATGATGCGGAAAAACGAGATCGATACCGCCGCCGTGAATATCGAAGGTCTCGCCCAGAAACGTCTCGCTCATCGCCGAGCATTCGATATGCCATCCGGGACGGCCGCGCCCCCATGGCGAATCCCAGCCCGGCTGATCCGGCGCGGAGGGCTTCCACAGCACGAAATCCATCGGGTTTTCTTTATAGGGCGCGACTTCCACGCGCGCCCCCGCCATCATCTCGTCCAATGAACGGCGCGCCAGCTTGCCGTAATCCGCCTTGGACGAAACGCGATACAGCACATGGCCTTCGGCGGGATAAGCATACCCGGCGGCGATGAGCCGCTCGTTCATGGCGATCATCGAGGCGATGTTCTCTGTCGCCCGCGGCTGATAGGTCGGCGGCAGGCAGCCTAACGCGGCGACATCGTCCTGATATTGCTTTTCGGTTTTTTCCGTAACTTGGCGGATCGCTGCGTTCAGCGGCAGATCGGGATATTCGCGTGCGGCGCGGTCGTTGATCTTGTCGTCCACATCCGTGATGTTGCGGACATAGGTGACATGGTCTTCGCCATAAAGATGGCGCAGCAGCCGGAACAGCACGTCGAACACGATGGCGGGCCGCGCATTGCCGATATGGGCAAAGTCATAGACCGTGGGCCCGCACACATACATGCGGACATTGCTCGCATCCAAAGGGACGAAGTCTTCCTTGGTCCGCGTGAGCGTGTTGTAAAGCCGAAGCGCCATCGTCAACTCATAGCAATAAAATTCGCCTCTCCCAACGCGGAAGAAGGCCAAGAGAGATATGTCGGAGTTTGGGCGAGTAGGAGTCTATATCTGCGGCGTCAGCCGCAAATCGCGATAATCGAACAAACGAGAATAGCGCGCGTCTCCATGACGGCTGCCCTAGCAGCTTTGGCGGCCACAGTCCAGTTCAGCGCGCATCGCGAAAGGCGTTGGTGATGGGATAGCGCCGGTCGCGGCCGAAATTGCGGGTGGTCAGCTTGACCCCGGGCGCGGCCTGCCGCCGCTTGTATTCCGCGACAGAGAGCAATTGCTCCACGCGCCTGACGGTCACCGGATCATACCCCTTGGCCACCACCTCATCGAAGCCCATCTCGCCTTCGACCAGGCATTCGAGAATACCGTCCAGCACCGCATAGGGAGGCAGCGAATCCTCATCCTTCTGATTGGCGCGAAGCTCCGCGGTCGGGGGCTTGTCGATCACCCGTTCGGGCATTACGCGTCCTCGCGGACCCAGCGCGCCCTTGGGCAGATTCTGGTTGCGCCAGCGCGACAGAGCGAACACCTGCGTCTTGTACAAATCCTTCAGCACGCTGTAGCCGCCGGCCATATCGCCATACAGCGTGGCATAGCCGACGCTCATCTCCGATTTGTTGCCGGTGGTCAGCACCATCGGCCCGAACTTGTTGGAGATCGCCATGACGATCATGCCGCGAATCCGCGCCTGAAGATTCTCCTCGGTCGTGTCGGGAGGCCGGCCGGCAAAAATTGGCGCCAATGCCTCGCCAAACGCACGCACCGGACCTTCGATAGGGACGATATCGTAGGCGACGCCCAGCAGTTTCGCGATTTGCTCAGCGTCTTCGAGACTGTCTTGCGATGTGAACCGCGATGGCATCATCACGCAGCGCACGCGTGCCGCACCCAACGCGTCGACTGCCACCGCGGCAGAAATCGCGGAGTCGATTCCGCCGGACAGCCCGAGCACGACGCCCGGAAAGCGGTTCTTGTTCACATAATCCTTGAGGCCCAGCACCATCGCACTGTAGAGCGCCGCGTTCATCTCTTCGGTTTCGGCAAGCGGACCTTCCGCGCAGGTCCATCCTCCTTCCTGGCGGCGCCAGCGTGTGATCGCGAACGCCTCCTCCCAGCTTGGCAATTGCACGACCAGCCGCCTGTCCGGGTTCAGCACGAAAGAGCCGCCGTCGAACACCAGTTCATCCTGGCCGCCGACCTGATTGAGATAGGCGAGCGGCAAGCCGCATTCGACCACGCGCGCAACCGCCACATTCAGCCGATGGTCCCGCTTCGATGCGTCGAAGGGCGAACCGTTCGGCACCAGCAAAATCTCCGCACCCGTCTCGCACAGGCATTCGACCGGATCACCGCCCCAGATGTCCTCGCAGATCGGCACCCCGATGCGGACACCGCGGATGTTGAAGGGACCGGGCATGGGCCCAGCACGAAAGACGCGCTTTTCGTCGAACACCCCATAATTGGGCAGATCCACCTTGAAGGTCGTCCCCTGCACCGCGCCCGCGTCCAGATATGCGACAGCGTTGTAAAGCGCCCCCTCCTTCAGCCAGGGCGTGCCGATCAGAACCGCGGGGCCGCCATCACCGGTATCCTTGGCCAGGGCTTCCACGGCCTCGCGCGCGTCGGACTGGAAGGCCGGCTTCAGGACCAGATCCTCCGGCGGGTAGCCGGTGATGAAAAGCTCGCTGAAAAGCACGAGATCGGCATTCGCCGCGCGCGCCTTTGCCCGGGCTTCCCGCGCCCGTGCCAGGTTGCGGGGAATATCGCCCATGACCGGATTAAGCTGGGCGAGCGCGATGGTGAGTGTGTCGGGGGCTTTTGCGATCATAGGCGCTGTTTAGCGCCAGAATTTACGAAACGCTACGCGGTGCGGCGAAGCGGAGCATCTTCTGCGGCGAGGATGTCGCTCGTGGGCACCAATGCGTCTTCGATCAGAAGCGCGGTCTCCAGCGCGCGGCAGGCTTCCTCGGGCCGCACCAAAGACGAGGCTCCGGCGCGTGCTGCCGTGACGAACGCCGCCACCGATTCCCACAGGGGGTCGCCCAGATCCAATTTCTGAAGCTTGCGCGGGCTTGTGTTCGTAACCTTGCGCGTCAGGAAATCGATCTCGATTTCACCGTCGGCATAGACCACGCGCATCGAGCGGCGGCGCGCATCGGCCGCCCGGTTCGCGATCAGTTCGACCTCGCAACCATTGTCAAAGACAAGGTTCGCCGCGACCTGATCGGTGAGTTCTCCGCACACGGAACGGCCTTCGGCCCGTACGCCGGCAAGCGTGCCGGGAACCAGCCGATGAACCAGATCCAAATCATGGATCATAAGATCGAGCACGACGCTCACATCGGTGCCGCGCCCGGTCCAGGGACCTTCGCGCACGCACTCCACAGAAAGCGGCGCGTCCTCGTAATCGAGCAAACCGCTTTTGGCGAAAACAAAGCGCTCCTGATGGCCGACCGTCAGAACGAGACCTCGCGCCGCCGCGAGTTCGATCAGTTCTTCCGCTTCTTCCAGATCGGTGGCAATCGGCTTTTCCACCAGGACATGGGCGCCCGCATTCAGGAATGCCCGAACGATTTCCGCATGCGTGCTGGCCGGTGAGCAGACGCTGACAACATCCACCTTGCCGAGCAAATCCCGCCAATCTGCGACAGCCGGCACATCAAAATGGGTTTCGATATAGAGACGGGCCTCCGCGCTGAGGTCGGCCACAGCTTCCAGCCGTAGCCCGGGAACCCGCAAATATTTGGCTGCGTGATGGCGCCCAAAAACGCCGGCCCCGATGACGGCGGCCCGTAACACGCGCTGCGATGCAAGCTGATGAATGGTCAAATTCTACCCTATGCGACTCATCAAATTCACCATGAATTCAATGCGCGCAAAGGGGCTTAGGCGCCACTCATAAAATGTTTCGCCTTGTTACGCCTCAGGTGAAGCAACAGCTAACATACTGTATTTATGGAACAATCCGTCAGGCCAAGCGGCTTTGCATCGGCCGGAACAGATTCTGACGCTCCTCCCGCAGATTCTCCGCCACCAGGAACGCCAAATCGAGGGCCTGGCTCGCATTGAGTCGCGGATCGCAATGGGTGTCGTATTGGCGGGCGAGGTCGAGCTCCGAAATGTCCTGTGGCCCCCCCAGACACTCGGTCACATCCTTGCCGGTGAGTTCCAAATGGATGCCGCCGGCATGGGTTCCCTCTGCGCGGTGCACATCGAAGAAGGTTTTCGTCTCAGCCAAGACACGGTCGAAGGGACGCGTCTTGTAGCCGGTCGCCGCCTTGATCGTGTTGCCGTGCATCGGATCGCACGACCATACGACCTTTTTGCCCTCGCGAGTGACGGCACGCAGCAATTTGGGGAACTTCTCGCCGGCCTTATCGGATCCGAACCGGCAGATGAGCGTGAGCCGTCCG
>DATARE010000135.1:0-8426 GCA_036264295.1 Micropepsaceae bacterium
GCGGCGGCCGGCCGATCGCGCCGGAGTACCTCGAGGATCTACAATTGCTTGCCGGTCGGAGGCTGGCATTCGCGGCTTCATCGCGGCTTATGAGCCCAAGACCGGCAAGCAATTGTGGCGCACCTATACGATTCCCGGACCCGGCGAACCGGGGCGCGAATCTTGGGGCCAGGACAGCGCGAATATCGGTGGCAGCTCGAGCTGGCTCACCGGGTCCTACGATCCGGCGTTGAACACGCTGTACTGGATGACCGGCAATCCCGGTCCCGATTACGACGGCGATGTGCGAAAGGGCGACAACCTCTATTCCTGCTCGGTGCTTGCGCTCGATCCGGATACCGGCAAGCTGAAATGGCATTTCCAGTTCACGCCGCACGATGTGCATGATTGGGATTCCAACCAGATCCCGGTGCTGTTCGACGATACCATCGGCGGGCGGCCGCGGAAGCTGCTCGCGCTCGCCAACCGCAACGCGTTCTATTACGTGCTGGACCGCGAGACCGGGGAATTCCTGAACGCCACGCCTTACGCGAAGCAGACCTGGGCGGAGCGCATCGATGCCAAGGGCCGTCCCGTGCTGAAAACCGGCAACGATCCTTCCGTGGAAGGCACGACGGTGTTTCCCAATCTGCAAGGTTCGGCGAATTGGTACAGCCCGTCCTACAGCCCGCAGACCAAGCTGTTCTATCAATTCACCCGCGAGATGAGCACGATCTATTACAAGGGCCAGGCGAAATACACCGCCGGCCAGCCTTACACCGCGGGCGGCGGAACGGCCGTCAACGGTGACGATGCCTATGCCGCGATCCGTGCGCTCGATGGTACCACCGGCAAACTGAAATGGGAGTTCAAGCTGCTGCAGCCCGGCATGGATGGGGTGATGTCCACCGCGGGCGGGCTCGTGTTCAGCGGCACGGAGGAGGGCAATTTCTTCGCACTCGACGCCGATACCGGAAAGCCGCTCTGGGATATGCAGCTGGGCGGGCCGGTGCACGCCAATCCGATTTCGTTCGGCGTGGACGGCAAGCAATATGTCGCCATTCCCGCCGGTTGGACGATGTATGTGTTCGCGCTGCCGTGACGCGGTGATGCAATCCCGCTGAGGGATTGCATCAGGCCGCGCAACTCACCACATCAGAAGTCCGGCGTCTTGGCTTCGGGGATGTGATAATCGAACAGATGCTGGTTGTTCTCGGCGCAGGCTTCTTCCTGCAGCGTGCCCTGGGTCCGGTTGTATTTGCGCATCGCCTGCCAAGGCTGGTTATAGGTGTCCGGGTCTTCGATGGTCATCGCGACTTCCATGGCCTTGCCGCTGTCGATCAGGCGGAAGCGTTCCGTCACGTGCAGCTTGGTCGTGTGCGGCGTGCGGTAGGAATCCACGAAGGATTTGTCGTTCAGCCCAATGGTATCGACCACCAGCGTGTCGCCATTTTCGTAATGGCCGATCGATTCTCCGTACCAGGATGGTTTCGGAGTCTTGGAATGGGTGGCGTCCAGATAGATGTGGCGCACCTGATGATCCTGTTCCAGCAGGATCGTCACCTCTTTCGGCGTCTGGACGAAATAGAACGGCCCGCCCTGAAGATTGATGGCCGGCACGCCCATGGGTTTGCAGGACGACGCCGGGGTGTAGGCGATCTTGCCGGCCAGCACCTCGTCATTGTCCTTTTTCATGACGTCCTTGGCCCATTGCTTCACATTGGGATTGGTCAGATCGCCGATGCGATAGGTCGCCTGCTTGCCTTGGCCATTGCCCACGTAAGGATGGCCCGGGTCCTGGCGCATGGGGCTGGGCGAGCCGGGCACTGCGGCGTAGTCGCCGCCATTGCCGGTCTGCCAGGCAATGCCGCCCGACGAAAAATCGGGAATCGCGCTCGGCTGCGCCGCAAGTCCACCGGCGACGCCAAAGACAATGGCGGCCATCGTGCCGCCCGCGAAAATGCGATTCCTCAACCCAGATGCAGCCATGATGCCTCTCCCCTTGTGCTCTCGGCGCCGGGTAAAATTATAGCGCGCAATTTGGCTGCGGCGAAGATGGGTTCAGGGCACGCGCGCCGCCACCGCCGCGGCAGCCGGCGGCAAAGCGTTGCGGATCACCATGCCGCCCTTCATCACGAAGCGCACCCGCTCCATCTCGCTGACATCGGAAAGCGGGTTTCCGGCGACCGCGATGATATCGGCGAATTTGCCCTTTTCGATGCTGCCGATTTGGCCGTCCAAGCCATAGTTCAGCATGTGCGCGGCAGGCAGATAGGCGGTTTGCAGGGCTTGGCCCGGCTTCATGCCCCATCTGACGAAATAGGAAAATTGGTTGGCCTGTTTGCCGTGCGGAATGGCGGCCGAGGTCGCGCCACTGCCGAACACAATGGTCACCCCCGCGGCGAGTGCCCGGCGGAAGGCTTGCTCCGCGAGCTTCATCCGCGAATTGCGGCCGCCGGTCGCGTCCAAATCCTCTTTCTCGAGCGCGATCAGATCGTCCAGCGTGCAGACGAAAGGCAGATTCTTCTGCAGCAGCACCCGTATCCCCGGCTGGTCGAGTTCGAGCAAATGATTGGGCGCATCGACGCCCGCATTGATGCAGGAATTCATGCCTTCGCCGCCATAAGTGTGGCACGCCACCTTCAGACCCAGCCGATGCGCTTCGTCCACGATGGCCTGCACCTCTTCGAAGGTCAGCGAAGGGCTGTTCACCAGTGTCGCGTCTGGCTTCCACATATGCATAGTGCCGGCGAAATCCTGGGTCGTGTAGATCTTGATCCAATCGACGCCGTGCAGTTTCGCTTCACGCACGGCCGCGCGTGCAAGCCATGGGCCATTGATGTTCTTGTCTTCGGTATAGCTGTTGTAGAAGCGGCCCTCCGCCGGATCGACGTAATAGTTCGTGGCGCGCGGATTGAGCGATTGTCCCACCACCTGCATGCGCGGTCCCTGAACAAGACCGGCATTGATTTCGTCGCGCAAATCCACGGTGTTCCAGCCGCCCCGCGAATCCATATCCAGCACAGTGGTGAAACCGGCCTCGAGATCGGTTTGCGCGTTGGCAAGCGCGATCAGCGCGCGCTGAGTCGGAGTGTTGCCACCCGTGTTCACATGGACATGCGCATCAATCATGCCGGGCAAAACCGTCGCGTTGGAAAGATCGATGACCTGCGCGCCCGCCGGAATGGCAAGGCCAGGGCCGACATCGGTGATGCGGTCACCCTTTACCAGGATGATCTGGTTGTTCGACAATGTCCCGCTTCGCGCATCGAACAGGCGGCCGGCGCGAATGGCAACCACCTGATCCGGCGGCGTCAGATATTTTCCCGTTCGCTGCGCGTCGGCGGGAATGAAGGCCAGCGTGCCGATCACGGTGGCGAAGATGAATGCGAATCTGCGATTCAATCCCATAAAATCCCCCATCGTTTGCGGCCATCGCTCGAATGGCGAAAAGGGGCATTCTACAGGATTCAGGGCGGCGCAGACACGGGGCTGGACCAAAACAAACATGCGCAGGCGATAGCTCGCCTGCGCATGTTTGACAGCGGCATCAAACCATTATTGGAGCGATGCCACGTTCGGATTTCCAAGGTCGATCATGGCGCGGCGGTTTTGCGGTTCGCGCACGCCAGGCCCGGTGGGGACCAGAGGCTCGTTGAAGCTCTTGCCGATGGTGGTGATTTCGGCGTCGTTCATTCCGAGTTTCACCATCTCGGATTTCACCGATGCCGCGCGCCGTTCGGAAAGACGCTGATTGTAGCGCTGCGAACCGACGGTATCGGTATGCCCGGTCACGGTGATATGCGCCGTTCCGCTGGTCTTGGCGGCGTTAACCGCGCTTGCCACCACTTCGCGTGCCTCGGGCGTCAGATTGTATTTGTCGAAGTCGAAAAACACCACGAAGTTTCGCACCGTCGCGACGGGAGCCGGTGGCGGCGGCGGAGCAGGCGCTGCTTCGGCCACGGCCGGAGGGGCAGGCGGTGGCGGCGGAGCCGGTGCGGCTTCCACGACGCGCTCGGTTGTTTGCGCTGTTTCGGTGACGGTACGGGTTTCCGTAGGTTTTGGATTGGGGGCCGAACCCACATTGAGGTTTACGCCCAAGGCGGGATTGCTGAAGTAATTCGCCGATGCTGGGGTGGCAAAGACGGCCGCCGACAGCAACAGCAATGGCACGATCGGTTTCATTGCTTTTCTCCTTTGAACGAGTGCAAGCGGCCCCACACGATTTGGCCCAAACACCCGCACGCTCGAAATAAACAACGCGCCAATCCTACCGCGGTGCCGTGCGCGGGTTTCCAGCCACACAACACAAACACGCGCACGGTCGAGCTTCAGATGATGGAATCAGCGCGTTTTCGTGAACGCGTGGCTTTGGCTGGAGAGCGATGCCGAAAGGCCCGTCTTTCCGCGTGCAATATTTCCGGGGACCGGAAGAGGCTCGGTTGGAGCGTGCTGTTCCTGGATAAGCAGCGAGCGGGCCGCGGGGTTCCACCGATAGACAACGCGGCATATCTCATCGGCCGCAGTAGCGCCACAGGAGCTGCGGCGTTGATCGGTCACCAGAAGCGTGCTTTTGCGGTCCTGGCGAAAGCCATCCATGTACTGCTCGAGCACCAATCTCGGGCTGTTGTTCTCCGCGATCCAAAGCTGGAACAGCGACCCCTCTCGTCCCCACCACAGGTCCGGTTTGTTGGCGCAGGCCGTTCGTGCAAACGACAGCACGTAATCATGACCTCCGCCGGTGATATCGACGGGCAGAAACGCCGTATCGGGAATGGTCAACGTGCCGCAGGCTTTGGCAAAGCGAAGCTGTGCCGCGCTGCGCGCAGCATTTTTGACGTTGTTATCGAGGACCGCCGCTGGGTTGCAGGCCGCCAGCAGAAACGCGACGCAACAGCAAAGCACCCTGAACAACGGCTGGGCTCCATTCATGCTGAGCGTATAGCTTGTCCCGATATGCCTGAACCGGCGATGAACACGGTTCGGAAGGGTTCCGCACGCGGGGCCGGGCTGCTATGGTCACCGCTGTCGCGGCGGCTTCGAAGAAAGGCGTTGCGAGTCAGGAAACGCCCACACACCGTATAGAGAAAACACATGTCCATAATGACACGACGCGCTTCGATGGCCGGTATGGCGGGATTAGGCTTGGCCGCCGCCGGGAGTTTTTCCCGTGGCAGCCTGGCGCAACCGATGCCGCAGCCGCCAATTCCGCCGGAAGGAATCCCGAGCCGCCGAATCAAACACATCTCCTACAGCGATCTTGGCGGCCGCGCGGACAGCGTGCAGATCATGCTCAACCGCGGCCATCTTTACGTCGGTCACATGTTCAGCGACGGGGTCACGACCCTGGATGCGCGCGATCCGCGCAATCTGAAGCCGGTGAATTTCTTTCGGACAGCCGAGAACACGCGCACCCATCATTTGCAGGTTGCCGAAGATCTGATGCTGCTCGCCAATGGGGCGAACATCGTGCGCATGCAATCTTATGATTCCCTGCGCGGCTATTTCGAAAATACGTTGGCCGACAGCCTGACCAACCGCCAGCCGTTCCGGGCCGGCCTTTCGATCCACGATATTTCCAAGCCGGCAGAACCGCGGGAAATCGCATTCCTCAACATGCCCGGCATCGGCATCAATCGCCTATGGTGGCCAGGTGGGCGCTACGCCTATGTGTCGGCGCATTTCGATGGTTTCACCGATCACATTCTCTGCATTGTGGACCTTAAGACCATCACCAAGCCGGAGATCGTTTCCAAATGGTGGCTGCCCGGCATGAATCGGGCCGCGGGCGAAGTGGACAAGACACCGAAGGGCAAGCGCTACGCGCTGCATCATATGATCACCGCCGGAAACCGCGGCTATGCGGCATGGCGCGACGGCGGATTTACCATCCACGACATCAGCGATCCGGCAAATCCCAAGATGCTGTCGCATATCAATTGGTCGCCGCCATTTCCCGGCGGGACGCACACGCCGCTCCCGCTCCCTGGACGCAAGCTCGCCGTTGTGGCCGATGAATCCAATGCGGATTATTGCGCCAAGGGAAATTTTTACACATGGGTGGTGGATGTGCGCGCGGACGAGAATCCGGTGCCGATTGCGACCATGCCGACGCCATCGGACCGCAACGATTATTGCAAGCTGGGAAATCTCGGCCCCCACAATCTGCACGAGAACCGGCCGGGATCGTTTCAGAGCGAAGAGATCATCTTTGCCACCTATCACGATGCGGGCGTGCGCGTCTTCGACATCAAGAACCAATTCGAGCCGAAGGAGATCGCGCGCTGGGTGCCGCCACCGCCGACGAAGATGTTCGATCCGCGCCCGAACGTCGCCAAATGCGCGATGACCTGCGACTGCTATGTCACCCCGTCAGGCCTGATGTATGTCAGCGACTGGAATGCGGGCCTGCACGTTATGCAGTTCGACGGCTAGGCAGAGGATTTAGGCCCGCTCATTTTGGCGAAGACCTGCCGGTTTTTGTTGTCCTGCATCAGCATCGCGAAGCCCGAAATGGTATCGAGCCCAAGGCCGCGCGGAAATCCGGTCTCTTCGTCGGCGTGGATTTTGTTGTAGCTCGTGCCGGAAATCTTTTCCCATTTGCCGACGGGCTTTTTGATCTCGAGATTGACCACGGTGGTCTTGAAAATCAGGCGCACAATCGCCTCATTAGGAGAGGAAGGTTTCGTCAGGCTGGGATTGCCGCCGATCATTTGCCAGCCATTCGCCAACGCCCATTTCGTCAGTTCTTCTTTGTCCATCCTATGGTCTTTCTTCGGGTTCTTTTCGCTCGATCTCCGCGGTGCCAACAACGCGAAATTCGCCGTCGATAACGGAAGCATCTTCCGGGCCGTTTCGCGGCGCGCGAAATTTCGGCGGAAACAGGTAATAGAGCAAGGCGCTTACGACGAACACGGGCAGCAGGAACAAGAATATTCCAATCGCGACAGCGGCTATTGCGGCCAGGATCGCCACCGCCACAACCAATACGACAATCAAGGTTATCCAGGCGCGCAGCCCCAGGCGCGGGCGGATGCGAAACTCACCGGGTTGCGTCATGGCGCGAAAAAATCCATTAGAGAGCGATGATCGAGAACCATAACACGTGTCGCTTCGCGAGCCACGGCTTCGAAATTGGCGGTGTCGCGATTGCAAGCCGCGTGTTGACCGCGCCGATGACGGGTGTGTCGGACCTTCCGTTCCGGCGGGCGGCTTCCAAACTCGGGGCGGCCTATGTGGCGACGGAGATGGTGGCGTGCGAAATGTTCGCCGCCGGCCGCCCGGATGTCGTGCGCCGCGCCGCCGTCGGCGATGGATTGCCGCTGATGGTGGTGCAGCTTGTCGGTCGCGAAGCACGCTGGCTCGCCAAAGGCGCTGCCATGGCGGAAGCCGCCGGCGCCGATATCATCGACATCAACATGGGATGTCCCGCCAAGGAAGTGACCGGCGCATTGTCGGGTTCCGCCCTGATGCGGGATTTGGATCACGCCGAACAGCTCATCCGTGCGGCCATAGGGGCGACCTCTCGCCCCGTCACGTTGAAGATGCGCCTCGGCTGGGACGATGCATCCAGAAACGCGCCGGAACTCGCGGTCCGGGCCGAAGCCGCAGGCATCAAAGCCATCACGGTGCATGGCCGCACGCGTCAGCAATTTTATCGCGGCACCGCCGATTGGCGTGCTGTCGCAGCGGTTAAAGCCGCGATCCGCCTGCCGGTCATCGTGAACGGCGACATCACGGACGCGGCGTCGGCGCGCGAGGCGCTGTGCCAGTCCGGTGCGGATGCGATCATGATCGGGCGGGGGACCTATGGGCGTCCGTGGATCGCAGCAGCTCTCGATGCATCGCTGAACACCGGCGCCCCATTGCAGGAACCGGATTTGGCAAAGCGGACCGAAATCGTGCTGGATCATCTCGCCGATAGCCTGGCCTTCTATGGCGATACGCCGGGCTTGAAGATTTTCCGCAAGCATCTCGGCTGGTATATCGAGAACGCACCTTGGCCCCAATGCGCGCAATTGCGCCGCGCGGCGAAGGCAGAGATTTGCCGGCTCGTGACCCCGCGGGAAGTGGAAACGGCGCTGACCGAGCTTTGGCGCGAAGACAGTCCATACCTGGAACGGGCCGCCTAGTTATCGGCAACAATGACCTTCCGGATGATTACCGGGATTATCGGGGCGACATCGCCGAACGGTCCGACTCCGCTTCCGGTCGCAACTAGCGAAATCGCATCCACGACGTCCATGCCGGCGGTCACATGGCCAAACGCCGCATACCCGGTTTTGTTGTCCATGTCGTCCGGCTGCCGGTCGAGGCCCTTGGTATCGGCGAGATTGATGAAGAATTCAGCGCGGGCCGAATCCGGCTCTGCTGCGCGGCCCATCGCAATGGTGCCGCGCAGATTGCTCTGCGCATTGGCGGTTTCGAGAGGAATCGGATCGTGAACG
>DATARE010000179.1:0-8453 GCA_036264295.1 Micropepsaceae bacterium
ATTCCCGCAGACGCAATTTGTGATTACCGGCGTGCTCGGCCCATCGTCGAATGCTCACGGGCCGAACGAATTCCTGCACATCCCCACGGGTAAGCGCATTTCGGAAGTCATCGCCCGCGTTTTGGCGGACCATTTGCGCAAATAAATTTCCCGGCGCGGCCAGCAAAGCAGCAAAAATTGCAGACGCGTTTTTTCCGCGCGAACTGCGCGAAACCATTGGCGCGGCAGGGCGTTTTTTTGGCGAGCGGGAAACCATCAAGGAGGAAGTGATGAGGAAACTCGCTGGTCCTGCAATTGTTGCGCTGCTCGCCATGAACGCAAGCTTCGCCTGGGCGTGGAGCGACGTGACGGGCACCATAAAGAGCGTCGATACGAAGAATCACGAATTGGTGCTCGATAACGGCAAGACTTACATGGTGCAGAAAGACGTCAGCCTGTCGAACTTTAAACAAGGTGACAAAGTGATGGTCAGCACCGAGGTCGAAAAAGGCAAGAACATGGTCAACAAGGTGACCAAGAGCAGCTGACGCAGTTTGCTCGAACCCTGATGCTGGTTGGCATTGGGCAAAATAAAGGCGGCGCTTTCACGGCGCCGCCTTTTTCTTCGCGAATGTAAGATTTACGGGATCGCAGTGACGCGGTTGACGGTCGCGCCGTCCGCATTCCGCACACCTTGCACGCGGACTTTGCCGCCGGTCTTGATGATGCCCTTATCCGCATCGGTGAACTTCAGGACGGGGATGTTCGGATCCGGATCGAGGACAAGATCGGATTCGCCGCCGGGAAATTTCACCTTCATGACATTGCTGCCGTTCACGATCGCAGTCCCGGTGACGGTCGCGTTGGTCATGGTTTGATTGCGGGCGTCGTTCATCGGGCGCTGGCCTTCGCCCAGTCCCCGCATTTTTTCCGAGAAGATGCGCAGTTCGGTCGAGTGCAGCTTGCCGTCATCCTTGCGCACGGCGGCGGAGGCGACGAAATCGCTGCTCTTGATGTCGGACAGTTTCGCTTTCTCCTGCTGGATGTACAGGACATTGGGGGCGAGCTTGTAGGTTTCGACCGTGCCGCCATCGTCGTTCTTCACGGAAATCGTCGTGGCGTCCATCTTGTCGACGGTGCCGAAGACGTTAATCGCGTTATTGCCTTGCGCCATCGCCGGAACGGCGAGGAGCGCGATAAAACTGCCAATCAGAAGAGCTTGGGATCGCATGGTTCAGTTCCTTGAGGTTCCGGGGCGCGTGTGACGCGCCGGGCGTTTCTTTAGCACAAATCCCAAAGCGGCGCACAAGGGCGGCTGTACCGCCCAAGCTCTTGCTGGCGCCAAATATTCAGCGCATTCTTGGGTTTCGCCGGGCTTTCAGGGGATGAAAATGCGCCACGATGTGATTTTGGGGGTCATGGTTCTCGTTCTTGGCACGTCGAGCGCGGCTATGGCCGGCGTGGTGGTGACCTCCACGCAGACGAAATTCGATACGCATGAGGTCAGTCAGACCGCGATCTATGTCGAACCGGATCGGCTTAAGGTCGTCACGCCCGAGCGCGTTGTTGTCTTTCGCGGTGACATGAACCGCTTGTGGGTGATCGATACGCAACGGCGCAGCTATTCCGAAATGACGCCCGAATCGATGCAGGCGATGGGCAGCCGGATGGCCGGCGCTCAGGCGCAAATGGGTGCTGCCGCTGCGCAATTGCAGGAACGGATGGCGCAGATGCCTCCCGAACAACGGGCCATGATGATGCAAATGCTGGCTGGACGCGGGCTCGGCAATGGCGCGCCGCCGGCGCCTCCGCAGGTCGCATACACCCGGGCGGGAGGCAGCAAGACCATCGCGAGCTGGCGTTGCGATGTCTACAAGAAGACGGTGAATGGCCAACAGGAAGAGGATGTCTGCATCACCCCGATTTCCTCGGCCGGTTTGACCGCGAATGATTTTGCCGTCCTGGACCGGATTTCCCAATTCATGGCGCCGATGATGTCTTCACCGATGATGCCGCGGGTGGATTATCTGAGCTTGAACGAAATGAACAAAGCCGTCGGATTCCAGGGTATGCCACTGGACACGACCATGTATGAGCAAGGCAAGCCGACCTCGCAGAGCACAGTCGTCAAGCTTGAACGCACGACCATTCCCGCCAATACGTTCGATTTGCCTGCGGGTCTCACCAAACGCGACATCGGCATGCCGCCGCCGCGATAGAAGGACGACAATATGAATCTCGGTTTCATCGGGCTGGGCATCATGGGCCGGCCCATGGCGGGCCATTTGATGGCGGCCGGCCACAAGCTGTTTCTCAACACCCGCAGCGGCGTGCCGCAGGAGATGGTGGACAAAGGCGGCGTTGCGTGCCGCAGCCAAAGCGAAGTGGCGCGGAACTCTGAAATCGTCTTCATCATGGTCAACGACACGCCGGATGTGGAAAAGGTGCTGTTCGCCGAAGACGGAGTCGCGGCCGGGCTTTCGCCGGGCAAGATCGTTGTCGACCTCAGTTCCATATCGCCACTCGCGACGAAGGAGTTCGCCAAGCGGATCGAAGCGCTGGGCTGCTTTTATGTGGATTCGCCGGTGTCGGGCGGCGATGTGGGCGCCAAGGCGGCAACGCTTACGATGATGGTGGGCGCGCGCGAAGAGATTTTCGAGCGCGTCAAGCCGCTGTTCCAGCTGATGGGCAAGACCATCACCCTGATTGGCGGCAATGGCGACGGCCAGACCGCCAAAGTCGCCAACCAGATCATTGTCGCACTCAATATCGAGGCGGTGGCCGAGGCATTGTTGTTCGCGTCCAAGGCGGGTGCCGATCCGGTGAAGGTGCGCCAGGCCTTGCTCGGCGGCTTTGCGGCATCGCGGATTCTCGAAGTCCATGGCGAGCGCATGCTGAAGCGGACGTTTGCGCCTGGATTTCGCATCGAGCTGCACGCCAAGGATCTGGCCATTGCGCTGAGCGGCGCGCGCGCGTTGCAGGTGGCACTTCCCGGCACCGCCCATTGTCAGGAAATGTTCAATGCGTCCTTCGCGGCAGGCGAGGGCGGTTTGGACGATTCCGCGCTGGTCAAAGTGCTCGAGCGCATGGCCAATCACGAGATCAAGGTCAAGGATTGAGCTTCGATCCGCGGACGTTTCTGCTTTCGCTGTTTCGTGCGGCAGTCGAAACGGCAAGCGCGCAAATCTGCGTGCCGCCTAATCTGCCATCCGCACCGCGCGGCCGTACCGTTGTGGTCGGCGCCGGCAAAGCGGCTGCCGCCATGGCCCGAGCGGTCGAGGACAATTGGCAAGGCCCGCTTTCCGGACTGGTCATCACGCGATACGGCCATGGCGCGCCCTGTCGCACGATACGGGTTGTGGAGGCCGGCCATCCCGTGCCGGACGAAGCCGGGCAGACGGCTGCCGCCGAGATGCTGCACCTCGTGCAGGGGTTGACCGGAGACGATCTCGTATTGGCGTTGATTTCCGGCGGCGGCTCGTCGCTGCTCGCATTGCCCGCACCCGGCATCCCGCTCGCCGACAAACAGGCCGTGACGCGTGCATTGCTGCTCTGCGGCGCGCCGATTTCGGAATTCAATTGCGTGCGCAAACATCTTTCCGCGGTGAAGGGCGGCCGGCTTGCGCTTGCCGCCCAACCGGCTGCTGTGGCGAGCCTGATTATCTCCGACGTGCCGGGAGATGATCCTGCAACCGTGGCCTCCGGGCCCACCGTTCCCGACCCAACCTCACGCGCCCAGGCCCTCTCGATTCTGAGGAAATACGCCATCGCGTTTTCACCCGCCGTGCGACGCTGGCTCGAAGATGCGGCGTCGGAAACGCCCAATCCCGGGGACCCCGCTTTTCTGCGAGTCGAAAATCGCGTTATCGCAACGGCGCGCGACGCCTTGACTGCGGCGGCCCGTGTGGCGGAGGCGCAGGGAATAGCGGTGATCGATCTTGGCGATGCCGTCGAGGGTGAGGCGCGGGAGGTCGCTCGAACCCATGCCGCTCTCGCCCTTGGTTATGCGCGCGAAGGCCGCAACTGTCTGCTGCTTTCGGGCGGCGAAACCACGGTCACGGTGAAAGGCGGCGGCCGTGGCGGCCGTAACAGCGAATATCTGCTCGCACTTGCGGTTGCCTTGGACGAAGCGCCGGGGATCTGGGCGATTGCCTGTGATACGGACGGGATCGACGGCACCGAGACCAATGCGGGTGCGATTGTTACGCCCGATACGCTCGCGCGCGCCAAACGGGTCGGTTCGGACGCAGCAGCTGTCCTTGCGAAAAATGACGCCTATGGTTTTTTTCAAAGCATTGGCGATCTGGTCGAAACCGGTCCCACCCGCACCAATGTCAATGATTTCCGCGCCATTCTCATCCAGCCGGACAACAGGCCGTGACAAACAAAACCCTCATGCGGAAAAGCCGCATGAGGGTTGGAAACGCACTCGAGCGAATAAAGTGGATTAAGACCGCATCGGCATCATCGGCATGCCCTCGGTGCTGAAGCGCTTCAGCTCGTCGGCGGCCATGGCGAACGTTGGATCCAGCTCCAGGGCTTTCTTGTAATCGGCATAGGCGCCAGTGGGATCGTTGAGCTTTTCCTTGGCCAAGCCGCGATTGTAATAGGCCAAATGCATCTTATCGAGGCCGATGGTGACAGCCTTGTTGAGGTTGGTCAGCGCATCCTGAGGCCGGTTCAGGTTCAGCAGCGCCGCACCGCGATTCACATAGGCCTCGCCCATGTTGGCCACGCGAGAAATCGCCAAGTCGGTATCGCCAAGAGCGCCGGCCCAATCATGAACCCGAAGCCGCACGACGCTGCGATTGATATAGGTCGCGGCCCGGTCGCGCACTGACATTTCCATGTCCGAGAGCGCCTTCGTGCAGATGTCGAAGGCCTGGAACGGGTCGCCGAATTCCGCGGTGGCATAGCACTTTGAACCAGCCACCCCGCCGAGCACCAGCACAACAGCATTGGCCTCGCCCGCCGTAGCAACCAGTCCCAACAGCGCGAGCGCCGAACACGCATACACGGTGCGCATGAATCCAACCCTCCATTTCCTATGCCGCGCCCGGATACCAACCCGCCGCGGCACGCCACCTCGCGAGGTGACACAACTGCAACCCATAATAGCACTATTCAAGCGGCGCCGGTATCTGCTTCAGGCGCGGCATCTGCCATAAGAGTAAGCTTTTTTGGGACATGAGAGCATGACTTGGCCTGCCTTCGCTCCACTCGTTTTCCTGTCTATTTCCAATATCTTCATGACGTTTGCCTGGTACGGACAACTCCGATTTCCCGCCGCGCCCCTGTGGATTGCGGTGCTGGCCAGTTGGGGGATCGCATTCGCCGAATATTGCTTTGCCGTGCCGGCGAATCGCATCGGACACACGGTTTATTCGGCCGCACAGCTGAAAACGATGCAGGAAATCATCACATTGATCGTATTCGGGGTGTTCTCGGTCACCTATCTGCATGAGGCGATCCGCTGGAATCATATGGCGGCATTTGCATGCTTGGTGGGCGCCGGTTTTTTTGCCTTTGCGAAGTGGTGAATGCGCCTCACGACGCGGCACCGAAATCCGACACGGCTTCCAGCGGCACCCGTACGGATCGGCGGTTGCCGGAATAGAATATCAGCACCATGCGTTTGGCCGATTTGTCCCATTCCAGTTGGGGCGCCACCCCGCCCGCCTTATGGAAAACATGTCCGTCGAATTCGAGCGGCAAGGGCGCGACATTCGGCCAGGATGCCGCCAAGCCTGCCTCCAGTTTGGCGCGCAGCTGATCACGGTCGCCGTCGCTGAGGGGCGCGGTATCGGTGATCGCATTGGGAGCGGACACCCGCACATGGCCTGCCGAATCGATCTGCAGGCGGGCGACGATCATGAGCCCCGCATCCTCATAAGTGCCTTCCCATTGCCCGACGGGAGGCGTTGGCTCGGAACAGGCTGCGAGCACGAGCAGGCTTACGAGAATGACGAATGGCGGAAAATGACGCATGTTGGCAGCGTCCCTGCATTCCGGCCGGAGTTTCCCCTGAGAATCTTTCGGAATGGTTAGCTTTGCTGCGATTTCAGAGGCCGGGTGCGCTTGCGCCGGGAGGGCTCCATTGCTAGGTCTGCCGCCCCGTTTTGTGATCGGAGCTCATCATGGCCGGCCTGCCGCCGGGCTTTCTCGCCCAATCTCTTGGACGCATCAAACCTTCGCCCACGCTCGCGATGACCCAGAAGTCGCGCGAGTTGAAGGCGGCAGGACGCGACGTCATCGGCTTGGCAGCCGGAGAGCCGGATTTCGATACGCCGGACAACATCAAAGAGGCGGCCATTGCGGCCATCCGCCGGGGCGAAACCAAATACACCAATATCGAGGGCATCCCCGAACTCCGCAGCGCCATCGCCGCGAAATTCAAGCGCGAGAACAACCTCGATTACACGCCGGCGCAATGTTTCGTGTCGCCGGGCGGAAAAAGCATCATCTACAATGCGATGATGGCGACGCTGAACGAAGGCGACGAGGTCGTCGTGCCGGCGCCCTATTGGGTCAGTTATCCCGACATCGTGCTGCTGGCGGGCGGAACGCCGGTCGTGGTCGAGACGCGGCTGGAAGACGGATTTCGCCTGACGCCCGAAGCGTTGGATCGTGCCATCACGCCCAAGACGAAATGGATCATTTTCAACCAGCCGTCCAATCCGACGGGGGCCTGTTACAGCCGCGAACAGCTGAAGGCGCTCACCGATGTCCTGATGAAGCATCCGCATGTGTGGATTCTGACCGACGACATGTATGAGCACCTGGTCTTCGGCGGGTTCAAATTCCACACCGTGATCGAGGTCGAGCCTGCGCTTTACGAGCGGACGCTCACCATGAACGGCGTTTCCAAGGCCTATGCCATGACCGGCTGGCGGATCGGCTATTGCGCCGGCCCAGTGCCGCTGATCGCCGCCATGGCGAAGCTGCAATCGCAATCGGCCACCAATGCGACCTCGATTTCACAATGGGCCAGCGTCGAGGCCTTGAACGGACCGCAGGATTTCATTCCGAAATTCCAAAGGGTATTCGAGGAGCGCCGTGACCTTGTGGTGTCCATGCTGAACCAATCGTCGGGGATCGAATGTCCGGTTCCGGAAGGGGCGTTCTATGTCTATCCCTCGATTCAGAAATTGATCGGCATGAAAGCGCCCAATGGGACGGCAATCCGCACCGACGAGGATTTCGCCAATTCCCTGTTGGAAGCCGAAGGCGTGGCGGTGGTGCATGGGGCGGCATTCGGGCTTTCGCCCTTTTTCCGCATTTCCTACGCCACGTCGAACGCGGTGCTGGAAGACGCGTGTACCCGGATCCAGCGCTTCTGTGGGAACCTGCGTTAAATCATATTGGCCTGCTCGTTCCGTGTATTAAAATGCCGAAAGCGTCTCCCAATTGGGCGCTTGCGCGTTAATATGCGTTCGGAAAATCGAGACCGTCCATGAGCGATACCACCCAAGCCGACATCCTGATTCCCGGCTATGCGCCTGCCGCAAAGGCCAAAAGCGGCCCCCGGCAAGGCTATTTGTTCGGGCCTTGGTTCGATTTCTTCACCTTAGGTGGTGGCTCGCTGATTGTGTGCGGCTTGATTGCGCTGCTGCTTCCAAAGGGCATCCCCACCCTGCAACAAGCCTTGCTGGTGACGATTTTGATGACGGTCATCAACCAGCCTCACTTCGCGCACTCCTACCAAATGTTCTACCGGAATTACCGGGAGAAGGCCTTTGGCGCCTCTTATGCTCCGGGACTTCGCGTCCGGTACATCATTGCCGGACTCGTGGTGCCTGTGGCGCTGATCGCGTTTCTTGCCGGGACCGCTTTGAGCGGCAATGTGCGCGTGCTTACCTACGCCGCGAATTTCATGTTCTTCCTGGTCGGCTGGCACTATGTGAAGCAGGGCTACGGGATCCTCATCGTCGATTCGGTGCAGAAGCGCCTGATGTTTTCGGATCGTGCGAAGACGGTATTTCGGGTCAACGGTTATGCCTGCTGGATCGTGGCATGGGTTGCCGTCAACCACGCGCTGTCTGAACCCAATGGCTATATCGGGCTGACCTATTTCTCGCTTCCACTTCCGAATTTCGTCTATTATGCGGCGATTGCCGCGGCCAGTGTGACGACCCTTGCCGTCGCCTATGAGCTCGTACAGCGCGGGCGCGAAGCCAAGGGCGCGCTGCCGTGGAACGGCGTGATCGCCTATCTGACGACGCTCTATCTTTGGGTGATCTTTGTACGGATCAACCCCCTCGTCTTGGCGGTCATTCCCACCTTCCACTCCCTGCAATATCTGGCGGTGGTTTGGCGTTACCAGTTGAATGCCGGTGCTGCGGCGCCCGCGCAATCTGGCTCCGGCCGCTTCTGGCCGAGCGGTGTGCTTCCCAATCTCGCAATGTTCATCGGTGCCGGCGTTGTACTGGGTTTCTTGGGCTTTATGGGTTTGCCCCGCCTTCTCGATGGCGTGG
>DATARE010000200.1:0-10627 GCA_036264295.1 Micropepsaceae bacterium
CTGAGCGATAGTGCCTGCAACCGTACCGATAGTGGGAAAAGGGTAGCGACGCGCTCAGCTGCGCGCAAAAACGCTTGCACGTATCGAAAAAGCTGAAAGAAGCGGCATCGCGGAACACTGCTGCCAAGCGCGGCACCAGCATCGTTTTCCGGAAGGCTTCGATTATCCGATGACGCTGCGGGCGGGTGTTATGGGTACAGCCGCGTGATATGATTATGTATGTTTTGTCATGAACATTGCGGGCATGATCGAAGCGAAAAAGAGAAGGGTTGCGCGATTGAATAGCCAACACGGGCCCGTTCGCATGTCCTGGCAATTTGAATCCAAAGCTGCCTTCCGCAGTCGCGCTCCGAAGAAAACCGAATCCAGCTGTTCTGTGCTTTTGGACCGCGCTGCGCAATGACATCCGGGCAGGCCAAAATTTTCATCGTGGACGATCATCCCCTCGTTCGGGAATGGCTGACCAATCTCATTCAAACGCATTCTGGATTCACGGTTTGCGGGGAGGCAGAAGACCCCGCAAAAGCATTCAAGGCCATATCGGAAAATCCTCCCGATCTCGCCATCATCGATCTTTCGCTCGGAGTCACCTCAGGAATCGATCTCATACATTCGATCCGGTCCGCCCTTCCGAACGTCGCGATGATCGTGCTCTCGATGCATGACGAGCAAGTCTATGCGGAGCGTTGCATTCGTGCAGGTGCACGCGGCTACATCATGAAGCGCGAGACGGCGAAGAACGTGATTCAGGCGATCCAGGAGGTCTTGGGAGGAAACCTCTACCTCAGCAAGCGCATGACGGAGATATTGGTACAAAAAGTGGTTTCGGCCGATTCTCCGAACGCTCCGGCCATCGCCCAACTCAGCGATCGCGAACTCCAGGTCTTCAAATTGATCGGGGAGGGTTACGAGGTCAATGAAATCGCCAAGATGCTCGAGGTCAATGCCAAGACGGTCCATACCTACTGCACGCGCATCAAGGAAAAGATCAAAGTGGGCACCGCTGCGGAATTGTCTCGGGAAGCCCGCCGGTGGCATGGGGCAATCCCAGCGGGTTGATAGAAACCGCACCTTGCCGGCCCAATAGCCCCAGGCGTGGATTTGTAGGAATATTTCCTACAAACCTGTATCTTTCCCTACAAAATGTCGTAAGCTGATAACGTTCAGGGCAGATCCTGTAGCCATGTCCTCTCCGGACATCTCGGCTTGAGATTGCAGGAACGCCCGCAAAACCAAGGGCTTGCGCGCAAGTGCAGCCACAAGGAGGGACGTCATGAACACGGCGAAATGTGGGTTAGCGGCAATCGTGGTTTTGACTGTTATGGGAAATTCGGCCGGCGCTCAGAATGCCGGCAATGCGAGTGCGGAAGCAGGCCCGCCTGTGCTGGCCAAGGATGTGGCGCACGCCCGCTTCGGAGGCAAGCTTCTGGTGTCGTCTTCCGCCTTTACGTCCGGATCGGACCTCGATGACCGGTACACCCAGAACGGCGATAACATGTCGCCTCCCCTTCAATGGACGAAAGGCCCCACCGGCACCCACTCTTACGTGGTGCTTGCCGAGGATGCCGGCGTGAACCGGCACGATCCGGTGTTTCATTGGGTCATGTACAATATCCCACCAGCCACAACGATTTTGCACGAACATCTACCCACCGACGCAACGCTTGAGAACGGCGCGATGCAGGGTCTGAATGTTCGCAAAGCGCCCGGATTTCTTGGCCCCAAACCTCCTGCCGGACAGACCCACCCCTATCATTTCGAAGTCTTTGCGCTGAACACCAAACTCGATCTCGATCCGGCAAAAACGGACCGGAACGCCGTGCTTGCGGCGATGAAGGAACATGTTTTGGCGGAAGGCGACATCGTCGCAAATTACACCGGCAAGTAAGAACAGGGGTGCGCATGGCATCGCGCGGCCCGCGCACGCGCGATGCCATTTCTTCTATCGTGAAATGGACCCCGATACGCGAGGCATCGATTCAACAAGAAAATCCCTGGTTGATTGCGCGCCTCTCCCGCGCGTGAACTCCCCACTCGCCCCGCCATAGTGCGGGGCTTTTTTTCATCGCCATTAATTCTTCAGCTGCGCAATCGGCTGGATGTGGCTGCCGTCCACGATTTCGTCCGGAACGTTCAACACCACGGTTTCGCCCGGCTTAAGCCCGCTGGCAATACGAACCACTCCGCCATCGGTCGAGGCGAGCTCGATGGGCCGAAAATGCACCACGTTCGCATTGTCCGGCACCGCCACATATTGCTTGTTGTCGCGCAGCACCAACGCGTTCACTGGGACTTGCGGTTCGGGCGGCACGGCCAAATGCAACGTGACATAGGCGAAGCTGCCGCCCACGAAAAAATCCTTTGCGTTGGCAACGTCGATTTCGACCAGCAGGGTGCGGGTGCGCGGATCGAGCTGACCGGAGGTCCGGCTGACCCGCGCGGTTATTCGGCGCCCGGGATTGGCGGCGTCCACCACATCCGCAACATCGCCGACATGCACGAATGGCGCATCCTGCTGCTGCACATAAGCATCCACGCGCAAATGGCTGGCGTCGGAAATGGTCACCACCGGAAGCGCACTGGACTGGCTGTTGGTCGCGTTCTGAACCAAGGCGCCCGGATCGGCATAACGCGCCGTCACGCGTCCGTCGAACGGCGCTGTCAATCTTTCATAGGAGCGCAAGGTTTCGAGCTGGCTGGCCGTTGCCTGTGCCACCTCGTAATTGGTTTGCGCTTGTTCGGCGACCTCGCGCGATACCGCGCCGATCTTGTAAAGCCGGTCCGCGCGCTCGGCGAGCTGCTTTTTGTTCGACAAATCCGAAAGCGTACTGGAATATTGCGCGTCCGTTTCGGGTGAGGCCACTTCAGCGATGAGTTGACCGGCTTTGACCATCGTTCCTTTGTCGACATTGATGGTCTTGATGTAACCACTGACTTTTGCGTAGAGCGTCACCTCTTGATACGGGCGCGCGTCGGAGAACAGGCGAATCTCCCTTTCGCGCGGGCCCGGCGAAGCTGTCGCGATTTCGACGCGCGGCCCGCGGGTCTGTTCTTCTTCCAGGACCGAACGCTCAGCCGCCACATCGCTGCGTTGCGTGAGAATCAGGGCAGACACAGCCGATGCAGCTCCGATCAGCACAAGAATCGCCACCGCTTTGAAACGCCATGCACGCTTCGCCTTTTTGATCGGCGCTTCAACCATGTGTTGCTCCTGGCACGGCTGTCATGCCGGTCTCCTCCATAAAACGCCGATCGAGTGCATGCAGGCTGGGCGGCTTTTTCCGCAGCAGCGTGTAAATAATCGGTACCAAGAACAGCGTCGCAAGCGTTGCCATCGCCAAGCCGCCAATCACTGCGCGTCCCAGCGGCGCATTCTGTTCACCGGCTTCGCCAAGGCCGAGCGCCATCGGCAGCATGCCGATCATCATGGCGAGCGCCGTCATCAGAATGGGCCGCAACCGCGTGCGCCCAGCCGCGATCACCGCCTCGAACGGCGAGAGATTTTCACGCACGCGGATATCGTTGGCGAAGCTCACGACCAGAATCGAATTCGACACCGATATGCCGACCGACATGATGGCGCCCATCAGCGATTCGACATTGATCGTGGTGCCCGTCAACGCCAGCATCCAGCCAATGCCCACCAGCGCACCCGGTACCGCCACCATGATGATGAGCGGGTCGATCCAGGATTGAAACAGGATCACCAGCAGCGCGTAGACCAGGAAAATCGCCAGGGCCAATCCCTCACCCAGACTCGTAAAGGATGTGTCCATGGTTTCCGCCTGCCCGCGCAGGTCGATTTGCATGGTGCTCGGCACGCTCTTTTCGATCTCTGCGATGGCACGGCGGATGTCGTTGGAAACGCTCCCCAGATCCCGGCCATCGACATTGGCGGCTACATCCAGGATGCGTTGCACTGTGTAATGATTCACGGATTGCACATTGCTGACCGGCGTAACCTCCGCGACGTCCGAAAGACGCGAGGCCGGTTCGCTGGGCGGCGCTGCCAAGCCTTGTACGATACCGCTGACCGGACGCGGCCCGGAACTGATCGGGATACTCATCAAATCCGACACGCTGGTCATTTTCGCGAGCGGAACCTGCACGGAAACCTGATAATTCACGTTGTTCGCGGGATTCAAATAGAATGACGGCGTCACGCCTGCACTCGAAGACAGCGACGTCAGGAGGTTGCTGGAAATATCGCGTTGCGTGACGCCGACCTGCGCCGCACGCAAACGATCCACGTTTACCTGCAGCCCCGGGAAATTGAAGGCCTGGAGCAGATGCGCATCCACGACCCCCGGGATCTTCTTGATCGCTTGCAGCAGCTTCTGCGCAACGACGTAAGAACGCGAAAGATTGCCGTCCTGGATCTGAATATCGATGGGCGCCGAAAGTCCAAAATTCAGAACCTGATTCACGATGTCGGCATTCTGGAAATAGAAAGACGTGCCCGGAAACGCCCCTGGCAGTTCCGCCCGCATCCGCCGCATATAGTTGACAGAGGGTGTGTGCGGCGTCTTGAGCGAGATCAGGATTTCGGCATCGGAACTGCTGACATTGTCCGACGGAACAAAGGCAAGATTGTAGGAACTGGGCGTGCCGATCAGATCGTTGATGGTCTGCAGTTCCGAGGCCGGAATGATCGCACGTATGCGCTTTTCGACATCCATAACCTCGATTTCGGTTGTCTCGACCCGGTTTCCCGGCGGCGCGCGCATATGCAGCTTGATGATGCCGACATCGGCGGTCGGAAAGAAATCGCTTCCCACGACGAGCCCGAGAACAGCGGTAAGCCCGATCAGCGCGCCGATACAAGTCAAAACGAACGCGCGCTGATTCAAGGCCGCAGCCAGCGCGCGGCCGTAAGCGTCGCGCAATTTCGCGAACAGACTTTCGAACAGCACCACGAGCCGGTTGCCCTCCCCCTCCACCGGCTCATGCTCGGTCAGAAGGTGGCGCGCAAGGGTCGGCAGAATCGTGAAGGACAGCACGTAAGACGCAAACATCGCCAAGACGACTGTTATCGCCAGCGGAATGAAGAGGAACCGCGCCGGCCCGGTGAGAAGCACGACCGGGAAGAAGACAATGCAAATCGCCAGCGTTGCCACCGTCAGCGGCTGGATGACTTCGGCGGTGCCATCCATGATCGCAACCGTCAGGCGTTTGCCCAGCGCCTGATTGCGGTGGATGTTCTCGACCACGACGGTCGCGTTATCCACCAGAAGGCCAACCGCCAGCGCCAAACCGCCAAGCGTCATGAGATTGATGGTTTGTCCCGTCAGGAACAATCCGACGAGTCCCGCACAAATCGAAAGCGGAATGGAAATCGACACGATGACGGTGCTGCGCCAGCTTCCGAGGAACACCAGGATCATCAACGACACGAGAATTGATGAGACAACCGCTTCGCGCAAAACGTTGGTGACGGCCGCCCGCACGAAAACCGATTGATCGAAAGCGAGATTCAGCCGCAGCCCTTTGGGCGCCGCATCCTGAATGCGCGGCAGTATATCGCGCGTCGCGTTCACAACGGTGAGCGTCGAGGCATCGGCATGTTTCAGGATCGGCAGATAGGCGGCGCGGTGTCCGTCCACATGCACGATATTGGTCTGAACCGCCGCGCTGTCATAAACTTTTGCGACGTCGCCCAACAATACCGTCACGCCGTTGCGAACGCCCACCGGAAGTTCGTTGAAACGCTCCACGTCGGTTGGGCTGGAATTCAGTCCGACATTGTATTCGCGGTCGCCGATGCGGGCGAGGCCCGCCGGAACGATCACGTTGGACGTCTGCAGCGACGCCACCAAATCCGCCGCGGCGAAACCTTGTGCCGACAGGCGGGCGGGATCGGCTTCCACGACGATCATCCGCTGCCGTCCACCAAAAGGCGCCGGCACGGAAAGGCCGGGAACGGTGAAAAGCCGGGTCCGGATGTAATTGACCGCAAAATCGTAGATCTGTTGCTCGGGAAGCGTGACGCTCGCCAGAACCATCTGCACCACGGGCAGGTTCGATGCGTCGAACTGGATCACGAAAGGCGCCGCGATGCCCGGCGGCATGAAGTGAATAATATTGTCGTTGGCAGCCGTGATCTGCGCGATGCCTGCGCCGATGTCGGCGCCTTGCTGGAAATAGATTTTGACGAGGCCGGCGCCGGGAATGGACTCCGATTCGATGCGCTCGATTCCGTTCACGGTCGTCGAATAATTGCGTTCGGCCACGAAGATGACGCGGCGTTCCATGTCCTCGGCCGAAAGCCCGGCATAGCTCCAGGCGACCTCAACCACCGGTATGTCGATGACCGGAAAAATATCGATCGGCATCCGGGTTACGGAAAGGACGCCCAACAACACGATCAGCATCGCCCCAACGGCAGCCGTATAGGGCCGGCGCAGCGCCAGCCGCACCAGATTGATCATGGCGGGCAATTCTCCAATTTACAGGTTTTTTAGCGGGCAATCGGCGATCTGCCAATGGTCACGAAGTCGCTACTGCGTGCGTGCCGGTGCATGTTGCGATTTGGAAATAAAAATCACGTGAATGTGTGCCGGCGCAAATGTGCCGAATACGTGTCGCCATCGGCAACACGTATTCTTTCGGCACAAATCCAAAATGGCTCGCTTATTTCGCCAGCGGATCGGGACGCAATTGGAAGTGGATCGCGAGAGGCTTGGTGCCCTTGCCGCCCTCGATCAGCCATGGCGTGCGGTCGCCATTTGCCATCCACAGACCACGGCCCTTCCAGCCGCCATTCGCATCGTCGATACGGCCATCGAAGCCTTTGGCGTAGATGCCGAGCGGATAGGGCACGCGCAGCGTGACCATCTTACCCCCGGAATAGGCGATCAGGCCGTCGTTCAGATTGCCGGTGGACATCGGCACATCATTGCCGAGACCGAAGGTGTTGTGCTGATCGACCCAGGAATAATAGCTAGCCTCCGCGCTGTTCGGACCGATGCCTTCAAAGCCGGGCCCCGGATATTGGTGGAACGTCCAGCCTTCCGGACAATGATCGCCCGTCGCCTTCGGGCCATTCAGCGGACCCTTGCACTTCCTGCGGTCGAATTCGCCCAGATGGCCGCTCGCCAGCGACACCCAGACGACGCCCTTGCTGTCGATATCGCCGCCACGCACGCCGAAGCCCGGCGCCGGCACATTGTAGATTTCGGCAAGCGCCGTTTCGTTCGGGTTCGAACCCGGATCGATCCGGACCACCGAGCCGGGATTGCCGCGTGACGCGCCCCAGATCGAACCATCGACGGGATTTGGCATCACCGCATAGAAGCCGGCGACGACCCGCTTGTCCTTTGCCGGATCGACCGGCTGGTTCGGTTCGACCCACCCGGCATCGCGTTTGCCGTTGCCATTGGTGTCGAGGATGAGCGGAGTCCAGCCTTGCGATTTCGCCGCATCGCCCGTCTGGTCATACATTTTCGTGTTGAGCCATCCGACCACGGGTCCGCCACCGCTGGCCCACAGCGTATCGTTTGCGTCATAGGCAAATTGCAGATGATGGGTGCCGAAGCAGGTGTCGATGAATTTGTATTCCTTCGTCTTCGGGTCGAAGACGGTGATCGAGCGCACATTGCGATTGATCGGGAACACTTTGGCAGACGGGTGATCGGAGCCGGCCTTGCAGAAGGCGGGATTGTCCGGCTTGCGGAAAGTCGCGGCGAGCCACACGCGTCCATCGCGGCCGATCATGGAATTGTGGTTGTTGACGCGTGTGTCCCAGATGGTCTCTTCGCCCCAATAGGCAGACGGCAGAAGCGCCTTGTCGCCCGCGACATGACCGGGGCCGAGTGCAAGCGGCGCGTCCTTGTCGCGCACCGGCATCCGGAACACCGTCGCGGTGTTCTTCACCGGATCGAGAATCGGCATGTCGTTCGAACTGTATTCGGGCTGACCGAACAAGGGGCCATTGGCGTTCACGGTAGGATTGCGCCGGTCTGTCGAAATCAAATCGTGCAAATATTGCTTCTCGTTCATCCAGTCACGAAGCGTCACGACGATGTTGCGCTCCACCCCTTGCGGGCGTGGCGGCTTGTTCTTCGGAAGCTCGCCCTTCTCCACCCGTTGCGTCCACTCGCCGAGATATTTGAACGCCGCCCCGCCGAGTTCTCCGGCGCCGACTTGGATCATCGGCATGCCACCCTGTCCGGACTGAATCCGCCGCAGCCACATATCGGCATAGTTGGTCTGCTCTTCGTGAAACAATGCCGGAATGGTGCGCGTGCAAAGCTGCCCCAATTGATGACAGCCGACGCAGCCATTGCTTTTGATGCTGTTGAGATAGCCCTGTTGCGTGAGACGCGCCGGAATGTCGGGGTCCTTGCCTCCGAACTGTTCCTTGGCAGGAATCTTCATCATCGAAAACCAGTAAATCGCCGGATAATATTTCGCAGCCGCAGTCTCGTTCGGTGCCGGCACGGCGGCGATGTTCACGATCTTGCCCGGCGCACTCGTGGTCTTGGCGGAATCGACCAGCCCATACCCACGCGCCCAAACCTGGTAATTGGCTTTCGGCAGATCGGGCACGACATAGCGCCCGGAATCATCGGTGACGACGATCTTGATGTAGCGCACCGCGAGATCGTGGGTTTCGGCAATCACCCAGACGCCGGCTTCGGGCTGTCCGCTCGGATTGAGCACGACACCGCCGATGTCATCCGCATCGATCGCAACGCTCGCCGCCTGGGCCGCAAGCGCATGGCCACCCAATCCGATAAAACCCGTCAGGACCAAACCTGCGCTGCCCAGCAACGCGCTTCGCGCCATTCTCACTGTCTCGCTCCTCGTTCATCCAATATTACGGCTATGATAGGAACACGTCATAATCCTCACAAGTGGCGACGGCGCATCCTGAGGAGAGGACAGGGGTCGAGAACCGCTCTACTTCGCGAATTTTTCGAAATAGGCGATCAAATCGGCGCGATCCTGTGCGTTCGTCATCCCGGAATAGGGCATGCGGTTTCCGGGCACCGATTTCTGCGGATCGGCGAGATAGGTGTCGAGCGTTTGCGGCGACCAGGTGATACCGCTGCGCTTGAGCGCGGGCGAATAGCGGTAATCGGCGACCTCGCCGGCCTTACGCTGGTACAGCCCGAAGAGGCTGGGCCCCACGCCTTCTCCGCCCCGCTCGATCGAGTGGCAGCTTGCGCATTCGACAAAGAGTTTTTCGCCACGGCCGGCATCGGCGGCACTGGCAGGATTCGCCGTCACGATAAATGCCGCCGCCCCGAGAAAACAACGTCCCCGCACCATGAACTGCCTCATGCCTGCACCAGCGGGCCGGGATTCTTCATATAGCGGTTCCGAATCGCATCCACCGTCCAATAGGCGAGCGCCCCCACCGGCCCGGTCGGGTTGTAGGACGAATTGTGCGCGAAGACGTTGGCGCCGACCACGAACAAATTGTGGCAATCCCAACTCTGCAAATATTTGTTCACCGCGCTCTCTTTCGGATTGGTGCCCATGACGGTGCCACCGGTGTTGTGCGTGCTCTGATAGGGCACCACGCTCCACGGATCCGTGCGAGCCACCGCTTGATTCAAAATCGTGGGATTCATCGACCGCGCGATGGTGTTGATGATCTGAGCCGCATATTCGCCCTGTCTGTGCTCATTGTCCTTGTAATCGAAGGTCATGCGCATGAGCGGCTGCCCGAACGCGTTGCGATAGGTCGGGTCGAGATCGAAATAATTGTAGCGGTTGGCCATGACGCTGCCGCTGGAACCGATATTCATTGCGGCCTGATAATATTTCTTTGTCGCGGCTTTCCAGGCCTTGCCCCATTGCGGCGTGCCGGGCGGTACGGGGCGATAGCCGATCGGAAGATCGGTATTGAATCCTGCGCCGATGGTGACTCCGCCAACGAAATTGTGCGGCCCGCGGTCGAAATCCCAATTGGTGTTGAAATCGTCGATGGAGATATTCGATCCGCCTGCGTTCATGAACGGATTGAAGTGCCGTCCTTCAAAGAACAGGCGCGCGCCCGCGCCCGTCTGATAGCAATAATTCTTTCCAATGACCCCGGTCTGCGTGACCGGATCATAAGGCTTGCCGATGCCTGACAGCAGCATCATATGGACATTGTTGATAGCGTAGGCAGTCAACAGCACGAGACCCGCGGGCTGCTCGAACTCCTCGCCATTCAGGACATTGGTATAGCTGACGCCGGTGACGCGCTTGCCATCGGAATCCTTGATGATCTTCGTCACCCAGGAATGGGTTCGCAGTTCGAAATTCGGATTCTTCATCGCAATCGGAATGACGGCGACATGGGGGCTGCCCTTCGCGTTCGCCTCGCAGCCGAAACGCTGGCAATAGCCGCAATATTGGCAGGCGCCGAATTTCGCCCCGTCGGGATTGGTATAGGCCTGAGACGCATTGGCCGAAGGGCGCGGGAATGGGTGGTAGCCCATATTTTTCGCGGCGTCGCCAAACAGCTCGCTGGAGAGAATCGGCGTCAGCGCAGGCAATGCGTACTCGTTGGCGCGCGGCGCTTCGAAGCGGTTGCCACCCGGCTGAATTTTGCCGCGCAGATTGCCTGCCTTGCCGGACACCGCCGCGGTATACTCGAACTTGTCGTAATAAGGCTCAACCTCGGCGTAGCTGA
>DATARE010000235.1:0-4867 GCA_036264295.1 Micropepsaceae bacterium
CCGACATCGGATTCGTCCGTTTTGGCGTAGAGCTGCATTTTCGTCAGGTCTTGCGCAATGTTGAAAATCGTAGGCGCCTGCAGAGAGGCCGCTACCGTTTGTCCGACATCGACGTTGCGTGCCACGACAATTCCGTCGATAGGCGATCGAATCATGGTGTAGGCGAGATTCGTTTTCGCGATGCCCACGGCGGCTTCTTTTTGTTGCACTTGCGCCTTTGCCTGCTCGATGGCGGCTTCCGCCGCGGCCACCGAAGATTTTGCAACTTCAAAATTTGCCTGCGCCAATTCCCCCGCCTGTTGCGATTGGGCGCCAGATTTCACCAGAGCCGATTGACGTTTATAATCCGCATCGGTTTGGGCCAGCGTCGCCTTGGCTTTCACGAGATTGGCTTCAACCGCTGTGACGTTTGCTTTGGCATTTTCGAGATCGGCCGTTGCCTGTTGGAGCGCACCCTCAAAAAGCGCCGGCTCGATCAGGGCCACCACGTCGCCACGATGGACACGAGAATTGAAGTCCACATTGAGTTTGGCAATGGTTCCCGAAACCTGCGACCCCACCTGAACGGTAACCACTGCGTTGATGACGCCCGTTGCCTCCACCTCGTCGTGCACATCTCCCCGGCTCACCTTCGCTGTCAGATATTGAATTTGAGCATCGGAACGAAGACGAAGAGCCGTCCCCGCGGCGAAAACCACCGCGACGCCCAGGACGGCCATCCATTTCCAGTTGAGTCTCGCCATGGACCGTTCGCCGTATCCGCTACTCGTAGCGCAATGCGTCAATCGGATTGAGCAAGGATGCTTTACGGGCGGGATAATAGCCGAAGAAAACGCCAACGCCGACCGAGAACAACACGGCAATGACAATGGCTTGGAACGACATCTGCATCGGCCAACCAAGTCCTCGCCCGATAAAATAAGAGCCGGCCAAGCCCAGGATCACGCCTGCTGAGCCTCCGACAAGACTGAGCATTACAGATTCACCTAGAAACTGCAGCTGAATGGCCTGTTCTGTCGCGCCCACCGCAATGCGCACGCCGATCTCTCTGGTGCGCTCCGTAACCGACACAAGCATCACATTCATAATCCCAATACCGCCGACCAGAAGCGAAATGGACGCAATGGCGATAAGGAGAATTGTGAGTGTACGGCTGGATTCGAGTTGCGCCTGAATGATGTCCTCCGGGTTTCGAATATTGAAATCGTCTTCTTCCTCGGGGCGCAGATGATGCCTGTCGCGCAAAACGGCCGCCGCCTGCTGGCCTGCGAGTTTCACCACGTCCGGTGAAACCGCTGAGGCCAAAATATCGTCAATCCAGATCACACCTTTCAGTTTCTTCTGGGCGGTTGTGTAGGGAAGCATGATCGTGTCGTCCTGATCCTGTCCGGACAAAGCGAGTCCTTTCGGCTGCAGAGTGGCTACGATCTTGCAGGGTAGGCCCTTCACACGAACAATTTTCCCGATGGGATCGTCCGGCCCCAACAATTGGTTGCGAACAGTGCGCCCGATCACACAAACATCCGCCGCACGATCCACGTCATCCTGCGAGAAGAACGCGCCCTGATCGACATTCCAGCGTTTGATGTCGAAATATTCCGGCGCTATCCCGCGATAGGATGTGAACCAATTCTGATTGCCGTAAATCACTTGTGTCTGAGCATCCACATTCGGAGATACAATGGTGACCAGGGGAACTTGGTTCTTGATCGCAATGGCATCGCCGAGCGTCAGTGTCGGCAGCCCATGCGTTCCGGTGCGAACACCGTTCACAGCCCGCCCTCCGGCCTCGATCCAAACCAGATTGTTGCCAAGATTGTCCATCTGCTGCTGCACGCGCATCTGGCCGGCATTTCCAATCGCGACGACGCAGATGACGGCGGCGATACCAATGGTGATGCCCAACACCGTCAACAAGCTCCGCGTCTTGTTTCGCAGCAGGGCCCAGAGAGCCGAGCGGAGAAGTGCCCAATGATTCATGACCGGCGAGCCCTAAAAATTGCCGAAGCTGAACGGCCCCGAGACATTGTCGCATTGCTTCGAAAATTCGTTTGGTCCAGAGCGCAATATTTCGGCCGACTGCCCGGGCTGTACGGCCGCAGCCGCCGCAACGCGATGAAGCAGGGCCCCTTGTGGCTTAAGCGGAATATCGTTGCGCGAGATTTCCAAAACCAGCTTTCGCCGCATGCCCACGCTGTAATCCTTGTAATTGCGGACAACCACCACGAACGAACCTTTGCCGCCGGCAACGCAGGCAGCATAATATTTGTCTAAATCGGGGAAGTAGCCGTTCGCGCGTTCGTCCATGACCGGCAAACCGTTGACGATGATTCCATTGGCAATCGTCTTGTCATGAACAGGCGTCATGTGGTCGCCCGCATTGTTCGCCCCGTCGCCTGACACGTCGATAACCTTCCGAGTGGCTGTGATGTCCTTGTCGCTGCTTTCCAGAAGAAGCGACCCAAGCTGCAGCGCGCTGCTGATCGAGGTGCGATGGCCCAGCGTACGCGGAGTTTTGCGGACAAGCTCCGCGAACGCCGCCGCGCTCGCCCGGTCGCGAATGATATGCCAATCGACGACGATCTTGTTGTATTGCGTCATGGAGAAATCGACCATCGCAACAGCAATCCGTCCGACAGAGCCGTTCTGAATCGCCTGGATCACTTGGGGATCGAGAAATGCGTCTGCGGTCCCTTCGCGCTCCAATTGAAGCTCGTCATTGTCGATGCTGCCCGAAACATCCATGGCAAGGACAAGCTTCAAATCCACCTGCTGTTGCGCGGCACGCGATGGCACGGGCAAGGCCACAATCACGCTCAGGATGCTGCCCGTAAGAATGGAACGCGCGAAGAACTTCATGGCAACCTCCTGAGAGACAAAGCATCGCGGCTGATGTTCAAAAGTCCGGTTTTCCAGCCTGCGGGATTTTCGACACCGCCGCATCAAAGATTACACTGTTGTTCTCCGCACAGATTGTCTCGCTAATCGGTTCTTCGTGCTGGCGGCGATAGGTCTGCCGGGCCGACCAAGGCATGTTGAACGCACCGGGATCCTCGACGGAGATCGAGACTTGAAGAATCTTTCCATTGTCGGCCAGCTTGAAACGTTCCACGACATGCAGCTGCGTCGTATGCGGCGTGCGATAATTGTCGATGAAGGTGTTGTCGGACAGACCAATTGTGTCGATGACCAATGTGTCTCCGCCTTCATAGTGGCCGATCGATTCGCCATATGGGCTGGGATTGGGATGTACGGAATGGGGCACATTCATATGGATATGCCGAACTTCCGGGCCACCCTCATTGATCATGACAATCTCGCCGGGCGCCTGCACGAAGTAGAGCGGATTAACGCGGCCCATCACCAGGAACCCCGGCACGCCGCCGGGCCGGCAACTGGCGCGCGCTTCGAACGCTTCCTTTCCCGACGCCGCGTCCGCGTTTGCCTTTTTCATCCGCTCGATCGCCCACGGCTTCAAAATCGGATTGCTGAGGTCGGCGATACGCACCGTCACCTGCACGCCTTGGTCGTTGTTCGGAATATAGGGATGGTCCTTTTGGAAAGTGACCGGACCGGGTCCCGATGCAGGTGGTTGAAAATCGTCGGCGACCTTTGACCAGCCAAAATCGGCAGACGCCAGCAGGGGGATGCGGTCCTTCGTGGCCGGACCACCAAGCGCGGCGCCAATGCTGAAGACGGCAACCGAGGCGCCGCCCGCGAGTAATAGGCCGCCATGCTTTCCCCCGTCCATCCGACTGCCCTTGCGCATGACACTCTCCCTGGGAACGCCCCTATCTTTCTTGATAGATGCCGATACAGCCTTTGCTGCAAGCTGGATTGGGCGCCATTAGCGGAACGAAAATCACGTTGTTCTTTGCGTCGGCGGCCACCGAATGCGCGTTCGTGCCGGTGGGTACGTTCTCGATCCAACTGTCGGTATCCGCATTGATCACCCCGAGAACAGGGCCGCCGGGCTGATCGCGGGACCCGGTATAATAGCGGTGCGCTGCCGGATTGTACCAAACCTCATCCATGCCGCCGAGTTCATGGATCACCTTCACCACGTTTTCCGTCGCGACATCGAAAATCAGGGTCGCGGGAGCCATTCCGGGCGTTCGCGTCGCTGAACCGGCGCTGCATCCAATAATCATCTTTGTCCCCGGGCCATGGAACGAGCCAGCGGGCATGCAATCGTCGATGGGTATGATTTTGACGAGCCTGAGCGTTTTGGGATCGAACACCGCGAGGCCCCCGTGATTCTTTTCGTCTTTCAAGACGGGCACCGATGCATAAAACAAACCCGTCTCGGACACATAGGTCGGCTGGTCTATGCCGTCAGTGGCCTCGGGCATTTCGATCTTGGCGACAATCGCGTGGTCAGGCTCAGTCGAGATAAAGCTGACGAAGGTCGGCTTGTCACCGTTGTTGCCGATCAGTACGAGACCGTCCGTAGGATCCACGGTTAGCTCGTCGGCGCGCTTCTGGCCGCCGGTATTTATGGTGGCGATGAGCTTTGCCGGATTCGCCGCGACATCGATAACTTTGACCGTACTGTCTCCGTCGCCTACCCAAAGCTGCTTCTTCTGCGGATCGAACGCCACACCGTTGGGACCGCTGATATTGTTGGCCACCCGGCCGTTCGCATCCTTTTTGATGCCGGCAAAACCGGTGACGCGCCCGATGAAAGTCTTTCTCTGTGTGTCGAAGATATCGATCGCAGCGTTCGACCGGTCCGCGATGTAATAGCGTCCAGCCGTAGAATCGACGTAGCCGATGTCGAAATTGTCGAATGTGTTGCCCGGCACATCCATGACGGCGATACGAGCCACGCCGGCCGCAATCGCAGCCCCGCCGATAGCAGCCAAAG
>DATARE010000247.1:0-2605 GCA_036264295.1 Micropepsaceae bacterium
GGTGAATTTCAGCCCGCCCTCTTGCGTGACCATGCGCCAGGCATTGCCCGATGCGACGATCTGGGTGACATGGAGGACGGCAACCGCGGGAATCGCCCACCCCGCCATCAGGACAAGTGTTACGATGCGATTGAAGCCATAGGCGGAGAGAAGCCATACTGCCAGTGCAATACCGGCAGCAAAACTGACAAGCGTCCACACCCTCATGATCGATAAACTTCTTGCACCGGCATCTCACCTTCGTGTCCCAAGCACATAAGACACCATTTTCCGCCGGTCCACCGTTTTGCGGACACCCGATCGGGACGGCGAGGGGGCTTTGCATGAGACGCGCTCTGGCGGTTGCCGGAATTTTGCTGTCGGTTGTCGCAGCCGCGCCGCCTGCCGCCGCGCAAGCGGAACGGGTGGGCCGGCTTCAGGTCGTCGTTTCGAATGTGCGTGTCCAGCGCGGCCATGTGCACATCGCGATTTGCCCGCAGGCCCTTTTTCTCAAAGATGGCTGTCCCTTCATCGTGATCGTGCCGGCGAGGCAGGGGGAGACCACCACAATCATCGACAATATCCCGGCAGGGACCTATGCCGCCCAAGTGTTTTTGGACGAAAACGACAATGACGATCTCGACCGGACCTTCATCGGCATTCCGGAGGAGGGTGTGGGTTTTTCCAACAACCCGTCCTTCACCTTCCGGGCGCCGAGATTTGCAGAAGCGGCATTCCGCTTCGACGGCGTGAGCGGGTCGATCTCCGTCCGCCTGCGCTATTACTAGGGTCCGGTTTGGGATTTGAGGCGAAGCGCCACCAAAGCCAGCCACAACGCGATTGCCGGCGCCACGATGGCCGCGGCAATCAGCATGGGCTGGGCCAAGCCGAACCACACCAGGATGGGAACGAGCACCATCGCATCGTCCGGGTCGATGCTGAGGCGGCCATCCAGAAAGACATAGCCCTGCACGGACACCAGCTTCGCGACATAAAGCTCCCAGAACAGCAGCGCGATGGCGCATCCCGCCAGTGCGCCAAGCCAGACATTGTGAAGACCCAGACTCGTCTCCGGGCCGCTGAGACCGAAGCCGATCCCCAAGAAGATGGCGACATTCGCCGCGCAATCGCTCCAGATGTCGTAGTAATAGCCCGCAAGGCTCATCTGTCCGGTTTGGCGCGCGAGCTCGCCGTCCGCCCGGTCGAACAGCATCGAAAGCAGGAAAACGATTCCGGCGCTGTTGAATCCAAATCCGGGGCCGGCAGCGAACAGTGCCGCGGCGCCCAAACCGGTCAGCAGACGCAATGTCGTGAGTTGATTCGGCGTAACGCCCGTGGGCGCCAGCAATCGGACCCCCGGGCGGACAATCCGATGAATAAGGGTATCGTGGCTCATTCACTCCTCAGCCTACGCATCAGGCGGCCAACTATGTCCGGCCCCGTGGGCCAAGACCAGCCGGTTCAAACCGGGCGCTGTCGTATTTTTCGTGGTGTGGCGTGGCCGCAGCATAAAAAGGGGAATTCGAGACCATTGAGAGAACGCCGCGAAACTTTTCTGCTATGACCGCCTTAGCACTCTATGAATTCCCAAAACCGTTTCGGGTTTCTTCCCATGTGGACCGCGTTTCTGGAGCGTCTCGTCGCATTCTGCAGCAAGCACCCGCTTGCGGTCGCGATTGTGGCTGCGCTCCTGAGCGTCGCCGCCGCGCAATACACGGCGCAGAATTTCGCGATGGACAGCAATGCCGACAATCTCATCTCCAAGGATGTTCCCTGGCGCCGCAACAGCCTGGCCTTCGATGCCGCCTTTCCCCAGCGCGACAACCTGACCCTTGTCGTCATCGACGGCGCGACGCCGGAGCGGGCGGAAGAAGCCGCCACCGCGCTTAAGGCGGCGCTCATGGCGCGCAAATCCCTGTTTCCCACTGTGCGGGATCTTCAGGGAAGCATGTTCTTTGCGCAGAATGGCCTGTTGTATCTGCCCACCGATATGGTACGCGCGACGACGCAGCAATTGATCCAGGCGCAGCCTTTCCTGGGACCGCTCGCCGCCGACCCGAGCATGCGCGGAATCATGAACGGCTTGAACGCCGCGCTTTTGGGCATTGAAACCGGCCAAGCCAAATTGGATCAGCTCACACCTGCACTTGCCGCATTCAGCGACACGCTGGACAATGTCGCGGCGGGGCGCACCGCGTTCTTGTCCTGGGAAACGATGATCACCGGCCGCAAGCCGAACATTCGCGAGACGCGGCGGCTGATCGAGCTTGGAACGGCGCTGAATTTCGGCGCGCTGGAGCCGGGCGCCACCGCCGCCAACGCGTTGCGCATGATCGCGAAAGATTTGGGTTTGACTCCGGACAAAGGCGTCCGCGTGCGCCTCACCGGTCCGGTGCCGCTCTCCGATGAGGAGTTCGCCACGCTGACGGAGCGCGCCACTCTGATGGCGGCGCTGATGCTGGGCTCCATTCTGCTCATGCTGTGGCTGGCGGTGCGCTCTGCCAAGATCGTCTTGGCGATACTGGTCACACTGGCCGCCGGCGTGGTGATGAGTTTGGCCGTCGGGCTGGCGGTGGCCGGAACGTTCAACGTCATTTCCATCGCCTTCATCCCGCTGATTGTCGGC
>DATARE010000249.1:0-1719 GCA_036264295.1 Micropepsaceae bacterium
TGCCGCACAGCTCCAGCACGCGCGGATGCACCATCCCGGAGCCCGCGACTTCCATCCAATCCTTGCCCTCGCCGAAACGGATTTGCCCGCCTGAGCGATCGCATTGGATATCGACCTCCACGGATGGCTCGGTGAAAGGAAAGTAGGAAGGACGCAATCGCATTTTCAGCTGCGGCACTTCGAAGAATGATTTGCAGAATTCCTCGAGCACCCATTTCAAATGGCCAAGATGGGTTTCCTCATCGATGACCAGACCTTCGACCTGGTGGAACATCGGCGAATGGGTGGCGTCGGAATCGCGGCGATAGGTACGGCCCGGCGCGATCACGCGGATGGGCGGCTTTTGCGCCAGCATGGTGCGGACCTGGACCGGGCTCGTGTGAGTACGCAAGAGGGTGCGCGAGCCATCGGCCTGAGGCTTCAGATAGAAGGTGTCGTGCATCTGCCGCGCCGGATGTTCCGGCGGAATGTTCAGCCGGGTGAAATTGTAATCGTCAGTCTCGACGTCCGGACCTTCCGCGACTTTGAAATCGAGGTCGGCCAGGATGGCGATGATCTCATCGCGCACATGGCTGACCGGGTGGATCGTGCCGCGCGGGATTTCGGGTGCAGGCAGCGTGACATCGACGCGTTCGGATTGAAGCCGCATGTCGAGCGCCGCGTCCTCCAACTGCTTCTTGCGCGCGGAGATGGCGCCGGCGATCGAATCGCGCAAACCATTGAACAGGGGCCCCTTGATCTTGCGCTCGTCCGGGCTCATCGAGCCGAGAGTCTTCAGCAGCTCGGTGACCGACCCCTTCTTGCCCAAGGCGGCAACGCGCAATTCCTCGAGTGCGCGTTCGTCGGCCGCGCCGGCAATGGCACGGGTCAAGTCGCGTTCAAGCTCGGCAATGTCGGTCATGCGAATCCCTCACACAGAATGGCGCAAGCTCTCTCTCCAGGGAATGATGTGCCTGGAAGGCGCCCGCGCGGGTCTGCAGAGAGAGGAAGTCAGCTCGCGCCGGAGGCCTGGGTCACCAGGGCTTTGAAGGCCTCGGGTTCACGCACCGCCAGATCGGCCAAGACTTTGCGGTCGATCTCGATACCGGCGGCGGCGAGGCCGCTGATAAATCGGCTATAGGTGAGCCCGTGCTCGCGCACCGCGGCGTTGATCCGCTGGATCCAGAGGGCGCGGAAGTTGCGCTTGCGCAGCTTGCGACCGACATAGGCATGCTGCATCGAGCGGTCGACGGCAGCATTGGCGCTGGTGATATTGTTCCTGCGGCGTCCATAGAAGCCCTTGGCCTGTTTGAACACCCGCTTGCGGCGCAGGCGCGAAGCAACCGCGCGAGGAGCTTTGGACATCGGTTCCCTCCTTCAGCCCGCGTATGGCATCCAGCGCTTGATGCGCTGGGTTTCGGACGGCGAGAGCACCCGTGTTCCGCGCAGATTGCGGATCTGCTCGTTCGAACGCTTGATCATGCCGTGGCGCTTGCCGGTCTGGCCGGCCTTGATCTTGCCGTTCGCGGTGAAGCGAAAGCGCTTTTTGGCGCCCGATTTGGTCTTCAATTTGGGCATTTCGCGTCTCCTGTTGCGGCCCAAGGCCGCGTTCGCATCAAAGAACCGCCACGGCATGCCCTTTCGCCGGGCGGTTCGAAGAGGCGGCGTTATACGCGAGACGCAAGGATTTGCAAGCATGCGGCAATTGGGCCATCAGACCGCATGGCGCTTCGCCGTCCC
>DATARE010000307.1:0-5263 GCA_036264295.1 Micropepsaceae bacterium
CCTGCACTTCTTCCGCGCCGAAACTCGAAACGCCAACTTCGGGAACCCAGAGAGGAAGATCGCAAACCGTGCGAATTTCCTCCAACTTGGCCGGCCAATCGTTCAGTGGCCACAGGTTCCAATCGAGCGGAAATCCATGCACCCCGATCACGTCGACATGGTCGAGAACACCCTTGCTGCGAAGATTGATGACGAAGCCCGGGTCGATGGGCGACATGCCGCCCAAAACACGCAGCACCCGCGGGCATTCGGCCGCAATGGCGCTTCCCGCCAGACACGCCATCTGCGCGAAGCGCGACCAATCCGGATCGATCTCGGGGTCCCAATGCGACTTGTTATTGGGCTCGTTCCAGATCATGGCCGCTTCGATCACGACTCTCTCCTCGCTTTGATCGGATACACAGCCCCGGCTCCGTAGGGAGGATCGACGCGTTTACAAAGATAAACCTCTTCTTCCGGATGGGCGGTAATCGAAAATCCGGTGCTTCGCAGCATCGCTTCCACGCAGGCGCGATTGGGAATCCACCAGTTGGTGGGATCGTCGGCATAGCTGTGCTCGACAAAATGCAGCTTGGGATAGCTGAGATCATCGAAGTGGTCGGTTCTCCAGAATGGGTAATTGTCTTCGAACTGCTCCACATCCGAACTGCCGCGCTGCATCGATTGGAAGACCAGCATATCGCGTGCCACATGTTCATGAATGAGGTCGAGCGCCAACAGCGGATGACGCAGGTGATAGAGAACGCCCATGAAAAGCACGATATCGAAACGTTCACCTAGCGCCCCGACGTCGTAGACCGAAAGCTTCCGGAACTCGACGTCCGCGCCCGTGACTTGGGCCGCAAAGCGGGCCTGTTCCAGATATTCGTCGTCCCAATCGATGCCAAGCACCCGCTTGGCTCCGCGCCGCTTCATTTCCAGGCTGTAAAATCCAGCGTTGCATCCAATGTCGAGCACGGAACGTCCGCTGAGGTCCGCCGGGATGGCGGCACTGAAGCGGCTCCATTTCACACGCGGATAATCGCCAAGGAAGTGGCCGGGAGCGGTCTGCACGCCCATCAGATCGAGATTGTGAAACCACGGTCCCAGTGCCGCCACGCGCTGGCGGATTTCATCTGTGGAAATCATGACGACCTTCGATCTCCCATGTTCCGCCGGCGGCAAATGGATCCGCCACCACGTTTTCGATGTCTTGAAGCAATGCCATGGCGGCGCGATAGCCGTTCAACGTGCCCACATCGACATAGGCGCTTCCGGCGCAGACGCCGATGGCTGTTCCGCCCTTTGCGAGATAGGCATTCACGAGCGTGCCGATATATTCGTCCTGTTTTTCGCGTTCGCACCACAAACGATACAGCTCATGCAGCACCGCGCCCGGCATTTTGAACGCGCCCCAAATCCAGCAGGAATTGGCGTTTCTTTGCTTCACTTGGATTTCGGCTACACGGTTCGAGCCCTCTTCCATGCACACCGCATCGAAGAATTCCGGGTTTTCAACGGGGAAGCAGAGAAAGGAAAGAATGTCATCGGGCAGAAAGACCAAGCCGTCGTCGGGAAACCACACCGTATCGGGCAATCCCACCACCACCGGCTCATCCGGACGGATGAAAGGCCGGGCACGAAAGATCGCATCGCAAAGGCCTGTGGAGGTCTGCTGCACCACATAAGCGATTTCCGCGCTGCCATAATGCGATCCGAAATATTCCAGGATGTCCGATTTGCCGGGCGAGATCACAAAACACAATTTGTCGACCCCACCCTTGACCATGCGTTCCACGAGAAACTCGCTGACAGCGCAGGGCCGTTCGGTGCCATCTGCGATGCGGCTTCCGACCGGAAGCAGTTCTTTGGAAAACGCCAGAGGCTGAATACGGCTGCCGCGCCCGGCTGCCGGGACGATTCCCCACATGCTATGCCTCCGCAGCCCATTGGTGATGCGATGACGGCTTTGTTTCGCTCATCGCCTCTTCGAGACATGCCAGAAGATCCCGCGCGCGGTTTTTGGAACTGTGTTCGGCGAGCACACTGTCTCGCGCACGTGCTGCCATGCGCGTGAGTTCGCCGTCGCTGGAATCGAGGGCGTTCAAAACCTCTTCGGGTGTGTCGACCACAAGAAGCTCTTCCCCGGGCGTGAAGAACGCGTCCAATCCATCCCAACGGTCGCTCAAAAGTGGCGCACCGCACGCTGCCGCCTCAAACAGCCGGCCGGAGGGGCACCAGCCCATTCTCGCCATGTCCGCGCGCGTGATGTTCAGCGTCGCACGCGATGAAGCAAAGAAGGCGGGGTGCTCGCCGGGGGGCAGATGCCGCACAAAATAAACATTGGCGCCCCACGGAAACTCCTGCGGATAAAGCGCTCCTCCGATCAGGAACCGTGATTGCGGCCGGCGGCGCGCCGGCTCCAGAAACAGGGTCTCCAAGGCAGCCTGCCGATCTTCGGCATAGGTCCCGAGATAGGAAAGATGTGCGCAATAGACGCCGCGTGCTTCGGCGGGCTTGTGCAATTCCGGATCGACGTGGCCATACAGGGGCGCAACCCGGCGCGCGCCCAATTCCTCGCGCAGCGCATCCAGTGCTCGTCCGCCGGTGTAGCTGAGAACAAGATCGAAATTTGCCAGACCATCGGCGCCGATATAGAAATTGCCTTCACCGCGCGCGCGGCGCGACAGCGTGACCGGTGTATCCAGATCGTAGAAGACGCTCAGCGCGGCGCGCTCGACCACGAGGTCACCGGCGGCAATGGCGTCCGGACAATAGGAAGAGACAATCGCAACGTCCGAATCGCCGATCTCGCGCTTCGCACGCGCCGCGATTTCACCCCATTCCTCATAAAGAATGAGTTCGCCCCCTCCCGGCATTTCGTACAGATCGCGCGCCCCTGCGTAATACGGCACATTGCGTTCGAAAAAGACGATGTGATGGCCGTCTTCACTCAGGCTGCGGCACAGACCGCGCCACAATGTTGCGTGCCCGTTGCCCCAGGATGAGCTGATGGTAAGACCGAAGATCGCGATTTTCATTCTCACGAAACCTTCCATTGCGGAACAATGGGCGAGGCATGCTCTGCGGGTTGCAGCCGGGTGATGCTGGCGGTCGAAACGTCGATGCGTGAGAAATCGTTCAATGAAAGGCTCATCGCGTGCAGCAGGGCAGCACGTATGGGTTCGGCGTGACTGACAAGGACAAGGGTTCGACCGGCAAAGTTTTTGCGCAAATCATCGAGATAAGCCAAAACGCGCTGTTGCAGCGCCTGCATGCTCTCACCCAAGGGAGGGGAAGCAACCGCACGCAGCCTGTTCCAAGCGTGCCAATCGGGACGGCCTTCCAGCACGTCCAGAGCCAGCCCGGTCCACGCGCCATAATCAATCTCGTCGAGCGCATCGACAACATCCACCGCAAGAAAGTGCGGCGCCGCGATAGCCGCTGCGGTTTCGCGTGCTCTTTGTCGCGGGCTGGAATGCACGGCGGCAACGGACACCCCGCTAAGGGCATCGGCAAGGCGCGTCAACTGCGCGAGCCCAGCGGCCGAAAAGGGTGCGTCATCGTTCCGGCCTACGAGCACACGGTTCTGCAACGCGTGTTCCGCATGCCGGACGAGAAGAAACTCCGTCACACGTCATTCCCTGTAATGAAGCGAAGCGTCCGCAAGCGTGCTTCCTCGTCAGAAAACTGGCACGGGGGCGATTTCATGAAATAGCTGGAAGGTCCGACGATGGCGCCGCCAATCTGGCGGTCCATGGCGAGCTTGGCGCAGCGCACCGCATCGATGACCACGCCGGCGGAATTGGGCGAATCCCAGACTTCGAGTTTCAGCTCAACATTCAGCGGAACTCCGCCGAAGGTGGTGCCTTCCAGGCGGATGTAGGCGCATTTGCGATCGGTGAGCCACGGTACGAAATCGCTGGGACCGACATGGATGTCTCTGTCGGGGAGCGGGGTTGCAAGTTGGCTGTTGACCGCACGCGTCTTGGACAATTTCTTGGAGGTCAACCGCTCACGTTCCAGCATATTGAGGAAATCGGAGTTGCCGCCAAAGTTCAGCTGATAGGTGTGATCGAGCCGGACGCCGCGTTCCCGAAACAGATTGGCCAGCATCCGATGGACGATGGTCGCGCCAACTTGGCTTTTCACATCATCGCCAATGAGGGGAAGATTTCTGCGTTCGAAACGCCTCTGCCATTCCGTGTCCGAGGCGATGAAGACCGGAATGCAATTGACAAAAGCGCAACCCGCTTCCAACGCGCGCTCGGCAAAGAACTCCGTGGCTTTCTGCGACCCGACCGGCAAATAGGAAACCAGCACGTCGGCGTGGCTGGCATCGAGCACATCGGCGACATCGACCGGAGCGGCATCGGATTCTTCGATCTCGTCCTTCAGATAATGACCGAGCCCGTCCAGGGTCGGCGCGCGTTGCACGGTAACTCCGGTGCGGCGCACATCGGCAAAACGAATGGTGTTGTTGGGAGGAGCATAAATCGCCTCCGCGACATCGCGACCGACTTTGGCGGCACTGACGTCGAACGCAGCAGCGATTTCAATGTCGCGGACGCGATAGCCGCCGATGTCGGCATTCATCAAACCGGGAATTGCTTCGCTGCCATTTTTGTCGCCGTAGTAGCTCAGACCTTGAAATAAAGACGAGGCACAATTTCCAACACCCGCGATGGCCACTCGGACCTTTTCCCGGTGAGAAACGGTTGCGGTTCGCATGGATGTTCCGATCTCCTCGCCGAGTGCGGCGATACACCCGGACCTTCAGCTTTTCAGCAGACGTGAACAAACGTCTTGAAGACGGGGTTAGTTCCTGATTTTGCCGCGAGCTCCGCTGCTGCGATTTGCGTTGTACGATTTCGTACTTGCGTGATTGCGGAGATGAAAGGATTTGGCATTCGGGAACAACAAAGGTTCCCATTGGTGTGCGGATAACCGGCTATGGAGCGCCAAACGCGAAGTGGCTCCTCTTCAGCGCGGACACTACCCGGCTTCGTCATTCGGGAGTCTGCCGCGGCTCTTCGCCAAGGTTGGGAGGATACGGTCAGTCCATATTGAGTCTTCACGCGCTCTCGCTTGCAACGAGCTCAATATCCGCTCGAAGCGCGCGGCGTCAGCCGGCATTCTCGTGCACGTTCGTCCGAATTCTCTGGAGTGCTGAGGGCTAGACAGCATCAGCCTCTCCCGGGAGGGAGACGGACCGACACTCTATTGAACGGCTAAGTCTTAGACTTGATGGAGCGGGCGAGGCGATTCGAACGCCCGACCCTAA
>DATARE010000356.1:0-4002 GCA_036264295.1 Micropepsaceae bacterium
GATGACGCCCGGCGCCTATGCCAAGGGCGGTGAAGGGGTGGAGATTGCTTACGGTTTTCATCCCACCTTGTTCGGGACCGCGCTTCTGATGGCGACAGAACGGGGGCTCTGCGGTCTTGCCTTTGCTGACGCATGCGAGGAAGGGACCATGTTCGCCGATATGCAGGCGCGCTGGCCGAGAGCGGCTTTCGTCGCCAATGACGCAGCGGTTGCGCCCTACGCCGCACGAATATTCACCGGCCGGCCTCAAAGCGCAGATGCGCTGCCGATCCAGCTTTTCGGCACGCCATGGCAGATCAAGGTCTGGCAGGCCCTGCTCGCCATTCCGGAAGGCAAGGTCACCAGCTATCGCGCCATTGCGGAATGGGCTGGGGATTTCCGCGCTGCGCGTGCCGCAGGTGCCGCTATCGGGCGCAATCCGATTGCGCTCATCATTCCCTGCCATCGCGTGCTTGCGTCCAACGGCGCCCTCACCGGCTATCATTGGGGTGAACCCCGCAAGCGCGCCATGCTGGCGCTGGAGGCCGCACGCGTGGCCGCCTAACCAGGTTCCGCTGTCATTTCCCGATATTGGGATCGAGAACGCGCGCATTGATGACATCGACGTCTCCACCGACGGCATCGCCCATTTTCTGTTTGGCGACGCCGCGGTTGTAGAGACTGGACGCATCTTTCGGATTGGCGGCCAGAGCGGCGTTGAAATCGGCAATGGCGCGGGCATTGTCTCCGGCCTTCACCAGAACGAGACCGCGATTGGCATACACATTGGGAAGCCGCGGGTTCAGACGGATCGCTGCTTCGAAATCGGCGGTGGCGCGGGCAAGCTCGCCTTTCTTCGCATAGGCGCTGCCGCGATTGTTCAACGCCTCAGCGTTCTTTGAATCAAGCATGATCGCATGGTCGAAATCGGCAATCGCCCGATCCAGATCGTTCTGTTCGAGATAGATGTTGCCGCGATTGGCGTAGATCGCCGGGTCGTTCGGATTGAACCCGATGGCAGCCGCAAAATCGGCAAGCGCGCGATCATGCGCGCCTTTGGCCTCATAGACACTGGCACGGTGGATATACGCGCTCGCCAATTTGGGATCGCGCATGATGGCGGCGCTGAAATCGGCGATGGCGCGGTCGTATTCACCCTTGTCGCTCAAGGCGAGACCGCGATCGTCATAGGCGGCGGCGAAATTCGGATCGAGCTTCAGCGCCGCATCGAAATCCGCTATCGCCCCGTCATTGTCGCCCTGCACGCGATGGGCTTCGCCGCGATTGGCATAGGCCGAAACGACTTTCGGATCGAGCTTTATCGCGGCATCGTAATCGGCAATGGCGCGGTCCGGTTCGCCTGCCGCCAGATGAAAATTCGCCCGCTGCAAAACGGCATTCGCATCACGCGGATTGATCGCAACGGCTTGATTGAAATCGGCCAGCGCCCGGCCGGTTTCGCCTTGCGCCTGGTAATAGGCGCCGCGCGCCGCAAAGGCGATGGAGTTCTTGCCATCGAGCATGATGGCACGGTCGTAATCGGCAATGGCGCGGTCGGACTGTCCGCGTGCGACATAGGAATTGCCGCGGTTGACCAAGGCGCGGCTTTGCAGCGGCGGCTTGCTGTCGCGCGATTCGATGACCGCCGTGCAGCCGATAATGACGAGCGAGGTATCGGTGCCGTTGCATTGACGGAACTGCTGATCGGTCTGGCCTATGGCCGTGCCGCAAACCACGCCGAAAACCGGAACAAGCAACCAACCTGTCAAACGCATCAAAGGCTCTCGTGCATCATTTGCCGACATTGGGATCGATTTCCCGCGCCCGCGCGATATCCGCATCCCCGCTCGGTCCATCGCCTTGCGCCTTTTTGGCAAAGCCGCGATTGAACAAAGCAAAAGCATCGTTGGTATCCTGACCTAGCGCGGAGGTGAAATCGGCAATGGCGCGTGCGTAATCGCCGCGCCGTGCATAGGCGAGCCCGCGATTGACAGCGACTCCGGCAAGACCTGGCTTGAGCCTCAGCGCGCTGTCGTAATCGGCAATGGCGCGCGGGTAATCGCCGGTCACCGCAAAGGCAGTGCCGCGATTGGCAAAGGCGCCGGCATTGTCGGGATCATACATCACGGCGTCATCGTAATCGGCGATTGCCAAGTCATATTCGCCGGCATCCTGATAGGCATCCCCACGGTCGACATGCAGTGTGGAATTGCCTGGTGCAAGCTCGAGCGCGCGGCTGAAGTCCAAAATGGCGCGTTGCGGCTCAGCCTTGCTGCTCCAGGCAAGCGCGCGATGGTAAAGCGTCACCATCGAGTGAGGATTGAGCTTCACCGCGGCATCGTAATCGGCAATGGCGCGGTCGTAGCGCTTTTGCAACGCGTAGGCGAAGCCGCGATTGTCAAAGGCCGGGGCGAAGTCCGGGCGCAACGCAATCGCCGCGGTGAAGTCGGCGATTCCTGCTTCGATCTCACCCTCTGAGCGATAAAGCGTACCGCGGCTTATGAGCGCCCCGGCATCGTGCGCATCCAGCAGCACGGCTGCGTCGTAATCGGCCAAGGCATCGCCCGCCCGCCCCAATTTCTCGTAGAGGCCGCCACGTGCGCCATAAACGCGCGAATCATCCGTATGCAGACGCAGAGCGGTGTTATAATCCTCGAGCGCGCGGTCATATTGGCGCATTCCGCTATAGGAATTGCCGCGATTGATCAGCGCGCCCGCGTTGGCGGCATCCAGCTTGATGGCTTCGTCCAAATCGCCCACCGCATGATCGTAATCGCCCTTGGCCGAGAAGGCGCCGCCGCGGTTGTTGTAATCGCGCGACAGGTCGGGGGCTGCCTGGCTCCCCGATTCGATCAATTGCGTGCAGGCCGCAATCGCGATGGCGGGATCGTTATCGGCACAGGCGGTGGAAAGCTCATCCAGCGTCGCGGCTTGCGCAATGCCGCTCGTCAGGACGGCGAGGAACGCAAAAGCTGACAGTTCAAGGCGCATGGCCTCTCCCGGGCGTGTGGAGAAATATCCTAACGCGAAAGACCGAGCACGTCGCTCATGCCATAAAGGCCGGGCTTCTGACCCTGCCCCCAGCGTGCGGCGGCCAGCGCACCTTCGGCAAAAATCATGCGATCTTCGGCGCGATGCGTCAGCTCGATGCGTTCGAAAGGCCCGGCAAGCGTCACCATATGATCGCCGATCACCGTTCCGCCGCGCAGCGAAGCAAATCCGATGGCGCCATCGGCGCGCGCGCCCGTGAGGCCGTCACGCCCGCGCACCGCGTGATCTTTCAGCGAAACGCCGCGACCTTGCGCAGCAGCTTCGCCCAACAAGAGCGCGGTGCCCGACGGCGCATCGACTTTCATACGGTGATGCATCTCGACGATTTCAATATCGTAATTGGGCAGGACCTTGGCGGCTTCGCGCACCAGGCCCGCGAGAAGATTCACCCCCAGACTCATATTGCCCGATTTGACGATCACCGCGTGGCGGGCCGAGGCTTTCAGCCGCGCGAGGTCCTCGTCGGACAAGCCCGTGGTGCCGATGATATGGACGATGCGCGCCTGCGCGGTCAGCTCGGACAAGGGAACGCTTGCGGCCGGCGTGGTGAAATCCAGCACCGCATCGGAGCCAGCCAGCGCGGCCAGCGAATCATCCGTGACGGAAATCCCGTTCGCCGGTAACCCCGCCAGCGTGCCGGCATCCTGGCCCAGCGCGGCGTGACCTTTGCGTTCCAAGGCGAAGACCAGCCGCATATCCGTGGTCTCGGAAACCGCGCGGATGAGCGTGCGGCCCATGCGGCCCGAGGCTCCGGCAACGCTTATTCGGATATTTGCCATGCGCGCGGCCCGTCCTTCGGCAAGCTCGACCTCATATCCTCATGCTGAACTCGTCGAAGCATGAGGGCAAAGGATCTCCTCAGATCTTCGAATCGAACTGGCCACCGGACCCGTCGCCGGTTTTCGGTGCGTAGCCGCTGCCATCGGCCTTGGCCACCGTCACCATGGCCGGGCGCAGCAGCCGGTCGCCGAT
>DATARE010000366.1:0-2093 GCA_036264295.1 Micropepsaceae bacterium
CCCAACCGCCGTCAGTTCTGCGCGTCGCTGGCAGCCGCCACGACAGTGTTCGCCACCGGCGCGAACGCGGCGTCCGCGCCGGCGCAGGGCTTCAAAATCATGGGCGTCAATCACATTTCCTATGCCTGTGCCGATTACCGCAAGGCGCGTGATTTCTATGCCTCGGTGCTCGGCATGGAAAATGTGGCCCGTGCCGACAATGGCCACGAAACCCGGCTGATGTTCGGACCCAGCAAGGGCGGCAGCTTCCTTATTCCGCGCAACGGCAGGACGGCGGGCAAGGCCAAAGCGGTGGTGGATCACATCTGCTACGCGGTTGCCGGTTCGGACGAGACGCGGATCAGGGCCGCGCTGACGGCGAAGGGCATCACCCCGGCCGGACGCGATGCCGGCCTGCATGTCTATGATCCCTTCCATTATGACGTGCAGATCAAGGCCGCAGGCGCGACGGGCGGCGGAGATGCGGCGCTCAAAGCCATCCGCGTCGATCACATTTCCTACAGCTGCCCCGATTTCAAACGTGCCGCCGATTGGTATTCAAGTATCTTCAATCTCGAGCAGACGGGCGCGACGGCCTCCGAGGTGACGCTGGCTTTCGGAAAAAGAGGCGATGCGATGCCTGCGCTCATCATCCGTACACGGCCCAACGGGGACACCGCCAACCCCTCGCCCCAGCGCAAAGCCAAAGCGCTGGTCAACCACATTGCCTATACGATCGCCGATTTCGAAAAAGAACGCGTGCGCGCCGAACTGAAGCGGCTGGGTTATGCCAACCCGCTCCAGGACGGCGAGCACAGCTTCCACATTGTCGACCCGAACGGTTTCGATGTGCAGATCAGCGGCATCGAGATGACCGCCCTATCGGGCTAACATCACGAGGCCTTGACGATATCGGTGATCTGGCCGTCGTCGACTTTCACCAGAAGGTAATTGTTGCCGTATTTGACCCAGTGCGTACCCATCGGCGGTTTCGCCAAGTGGAATTGGTCCCAATCCTGCACCACGTCGAAGCTGCCATAGCTCGGCGAGAGATGTTCGCCGCGCTTGTAGATGTGGGGCGTAGGGTTCTGCGCCTTGCCGCCACCGGTTTCATCGGCGTGAGTTCCCGCAAGATTGGATTGGGGATTACTTTGGGTCGCGGTCGGAGCGCCGCCCTGCTGTTGGGGTTGGGCCAGCACCGGCGCAGACAACGAGAACATAGCCAAAGTCGCAAAGATCAGAGGTTTCATCGAAGTCATCCTTCTCCCCCGCTTTGAGAGTGTTCTTCACGTCCCCCGCGTTTTCCGGTCCCATTTTGCACGTCCTTGGTGCTCGAATGATTGCCGAGTACCGGATATGCGAAGCTCCCGGTATCTGCGAAGGAAATGACAGGGCTTGGTAAAGGTTCCCGCCTCGTTCGCAGCGAAAAGCCCCGCCGGAGCTGTCCAGCGGGGCTTTTTCAACGTTGACGCGAATTTTTTTTCAGTAGCGGCCGGCCACATCCAGGACCATGCCGTTGCGATTGCCGATCAGAAGGAAATCGCCGCCGACGCGCACCCAATGGGCGCCAAAGGCCGGGCGCGGCAGACGGAACCCGCGCCAATCGTCGACCACGACAAAGCGCTCGTAGCGCGGGACGAAACGTTCGCCGCGAACCCAGACATGGCGGGCCGGAACATAGCGCACGACATCGCGATGGATGACGGGGCCGTGCATCGGGCCGTGATAATAATAGGGGGCCGCAGAAGCGGCGCCGGCGCTGCCCAGAAGCGAGAGGGCCAGAGCGGCAGGAGCCAGAGCGGCTGAGATCAGAGTTTTCATGGTCTATTCCTTTCCTTGTTCCCCTCGGGAGCCTTTCACCCCGAGAATTTCTCGACGCCTTGCGTCGTTGGCCCGGAGAATGGCAGGGCGGCTTTGAACCAAGCCTGAACTCCGCTTTTAGCTGCCGTTCATGTTGGAAGAGGCGAATGGGGAGTAGCGAGTGGCGAATGGAGATTTTCATTTCGCCATTCGCCATTCGCCCGCTTGATCGCCATTCGCCCGCTTGATCGCCATTCGCCCGCTTTGTTTGTCCGTATACAGATTATATTGGCATGCCGCCACACCAAACGAGG
>DATARE010000433.1:0-15548 GCA_036264295.1 Micropepsaceae bacterium
CGTAGGGCATTTGCAAGACGCGTCCAACGTCGCGCAACACCGCGCGGGCTTGCAGTTTTCCGAAGGTTATGATCTGCGCCACGCGGTCGGGCCCGTATTTATCCCGCACATAGGAGATCACTTCGTCGCGACGATCCTGACAGAAATCGATATCGAAATCCGGCATCGAGACGCGCTCAGGGTTGAGAAAGCGTTCGAACACCAGCCCGAAACGGATCGGATCGAGATTGGTGATGTCGAGCGCCCACGCCACCAGCGACGTCGCGCCGGAGCCGCGCACGCCAACGGGGATGCCATTGGCGCGGGTCCATTTCATGAAATCCGAGACGATCAGGAAATAACCCGGAAAGCCCATGCCGATGATGACTTTGAGCTCGAATTCCAGACGGTCCCAATAAACCTTCTCATCGGCGAAAAGACCGTGTTCGGCGAGACGCCGCTTCAGGCCGGCGACGGCTTGCGCGCGCATTTCCTCGGCGGGAGGCAACCCGGATTCCGGAACGAATTGCGGCAGGATGGGTGCGCGCTTCTTCGGGCGGAACGCGCAGCGCCGCGCAATCTCCACGGTATTGGCAATGGCTTCGGGCAGATCGGAAAACAGCGCCGCCATTTCACCGGCGGTTTTGAACCGATGCTCCGGCGTCAAGCGCCGCCGGTCCTCCACATCCAAAAACGTCCCGTCGGCAATGCAGAACAGCGCATCATGCGCCGCATACATATCCTCGCGGCCGAAATGCACATCGTTGGTCGCAACCAGCGGCAAATTCTTGGCATAGGCGAAATCGATGAGCTTCTCTTCGACCGCCGCTTCGTTAGGAAGCCCATGCCGCTGCAACTCGACATAGATCCGCTCGCCGAACGCGGCGGCGAGCTGGTCCAGAACCGCTTCGGCGGCTTGTGGCTGGCCCTCCGCCAAAAGCCGGTTGACGGGTCCGTTGGGGCCGCCGGTCAGAAGGATAAGCCCGGCGGAATGGCGCGCCAGATTGTCCGCCGTGGCGTGCGGAAGCTCGCCTGGTTCGACCTGAAGATAGGCACTGGAGAGAAGCTTGGAGAGCTGGACGTAACCGTCTGCGTCCTTCACCAAAAGTGCCACCGAGGGATAAGAGCGGACCTGTTGGGCCTGGTGGCCCGGCGAAGCCATCCCCAAATCCACCGATAATGTGACACCCACGATGGGCTGGATGCCGTTCTTTGCTAGCGTGTCGGCAATTTCATAGACCCCGAACAGATTGTTCGTGTCCGTCACCGCCGCCGCAGGCATGTGCATGTCGCGCGCGAGCTTGGCCAGTTCTTTGGGCTGCACCGCGCCTTCGAGCAGCGAATAGATGCTGCGCACGCGCAAATGCACGAAATTGGCGTGGCCGTATTTCGCAGCCGGGCCCTCGACACCCATCATCTACCTCAAAGCCGACTCGAATGAAGTATCGGTGAGCCAAGGTAATGGCGCACCTTCTTTGCGGCTTACTCCACAGGAGTATGTTGTCAGGCCAGCAAAGCCTGGCCGGCAATCGCCAGCACCAACACCGACGCCACGAACACCAACATGCCGACGGCCGCCACCGCTTCCTGGAACCAAAGAGCCATGATCGTCTCCCCTTGTTGAGACGATGTTCTTATTCTGTTCTGCTTCGTCTGTAAAGAACAAAACTAGAACTATGCCCTGGCGCGTTCCACCAGCACGCCCTTATCCAAGAGCAGCGTGCGGTCCATCTTGGCGGAGAGATCGTGGTTGTGGGTGGCAATCAGCGCCGACAATCCTTCCGAGCGCACCAGCCCGATCAGCATGTCGAACACCCCATCGGCCGTGCGCGGGTCGAGATTGCCTGTGGGCTCGTCGGCCAACAACACGCGAGTCCGATTGGCAAGCGCGCGCGCCATGGCGACGCGCTGCTGTTCGCCGCCCGAAAGCTGTGCGGGGCGATGATCCATCCGCTCCCCCAAACCCACCAGCGTCAGCAGACGCCTGGCTTCCGCGGCGGCATCCTCGCGGCTTGCACCGGCAATGCGCCGCGGCATGGCGACGTTCTCTTCGGCGGTGAATTCGGGCAGCAAATGATGGAACTGATAGACGAAACCAAGCGCGTTGCGGCGGATTTCGGTGCGGCGGCGTTCTGGCAATTGGCTGGCCGCCTCGCCTTCGATGGTGACTTCGCCCGAACTCGGCGCTTCCAACAGTCCCGCAATATGCAGCAGCGAAGATTTGCCGGCGCCCGACTGCCCCACCAGCGCGACGATCTCGCCCGGCGCCAGCGCGAGCGAAACATCGCGGAACACCACGAGCTCACGCCCAGCCTGCTTGTAGATGCGCGTCACATTGTCGAGACGAAGCGGCAGCACGCCGCCCGCGCCATGCCGCACGACATCATTCATAACGCAGCGCTTCCACGGGATCGAGCCGCGCCGCCCGCCAGGACGGGTAAAGCGTCGCCAGGAACGACAGCGACAGCGCCATGCCAACGACGGAGATCACATCATAGGGGTCGATCTTGGCCGGCATCTGCGACAGGAAATAGATCGTGGGATCGAACAGGGTCGTCCCGGTGACGCGCGAAAGAAACTGCCGGATGTTCTCGATATTGGCGCAGAACACCACGCCAATCAGCACGCCCGATAATGTGCCGATGGTGCCGATGGACGCGCCTGCGATGAAGAACACCCGCATCACCGCGCCTTGCGTCGCGCCCATGGTGCGCAGGATGGCGATATCGCCACCCTTGTCCTTCACCAGCATGATAAGGCCGGAAATGATGTTCAGTGCCGCGACCAGAATGATCAGGGTCAGGATCATGAACATCACATTGCGCTCGACCGTCAGCGCACCGAACAGGCTGGAATTCATCTGCTGCCAATCGATCAGCCGCACTTGCGGCCCCATGATGCGCGCGATGGGCAGCCGCCATGCCGCGACATTGTCGGGCTGCGTCACCATCACTTCGATGCCCTGCACGGCATTGCCGAGATCGAAGAAAGCTTGCGCCTCTTTCAGCGGCATGAAGATGAAGGTCTGATCATATTCCGACATGCCGATGCGGAAGATCCCGGCAACACGATAGGCCTTCACCCGCGGTGTGGTGCCGAACGGCGTCACCGCACCCTTGGGCGCCACCAGCGTCACCATCATGCCCGGCACGAGTCCCAGCTTCTCGGCGAGCCGCGCTCCCAGGATAACGGAATCGCCTTCGTCGAAGCCGTCCATGGCGCCGGGCGAAAGTGTGGACGACACCGCCGTCAGGTTTTTCAGGTCCTGGCTTTCAAGCCCGCGCACCAGCGCGCCGAAGGAATTGCCTTCGGTGTTCACCAGGACCTGGCCTTCGATGATCGGAGTGGCATTGGTGACACCCGGAACCATGCGGATGCGCCCCGCCAGCGCGTCGTAATCGGGAATGCTGCCGGTGATGCTTTGGACGATGAGATGGCCGTTCAGCCCCAGAATGCGCCCCAGGAGCTCAGCCCGGAACCCGTTCATCACGCTCATCACAATGATAAGAGTGGCCACGCCGAGCGCGATGCCGATCAGAGAAAACCCGGATATGACCGAGATGAAGCTTTCCTGCCGCTTGGCGCGCAGATAGCGCGCGGCCACCATCCATTCGAAACCGGAAAAAGGTCGGTAATTGCGGGCCATGGGCTCTTTTTGTGGCGAATCGCGTAGGAGTGTTCTAGTGACTTATAAACGATTGCATTTTCGGCGGCGAACCCGCAAAGGCGCCTCGCCGGAACATGCGTTCGCTTATTCATAACAGCAATGTGGCGATTTGGAGCCCTAAGATGCAAAGAGCCTTGAGCGCGCACCGCATGACGGACGGGCGTTCGACCTTTCCGGATTGGTATCAGGCGGTGGTCCGCGAGGCCGACATGGCGGAAACCTCGCCGGTGCGCGGATCCATGATCATCAAGCCCTGGGGCTACGGCGTCTGGGAACAAATCCAGAAGGAGCTTGACCGGCGCATCAAGGAAACCGGCCACGACAATTGCTATTTCCCGCTGTTCATCCCGCTCTCCTTCATCGCCAAGGAGGCTCAGCATGTCGAAGGCTTCGCCAAGGAGATGGCGGTCGTCACCCATCACCGGCTGAAATCGATCGACGGCAAATTGCAGGTCGATCCGGACGCGAAACTGGAAGAACCGCTGGTGGTGCGGCCGACCTCCGAAACCATCATCGGGGATGCTTTCTCGCGCTGGGTCAAAAGCCATCGCGACCTGCCGCTTCTGATCAATCAATGGGCCAATATCGTGCGCTGGGAAATGCGCACGCGGCTGTTCCTGCGAACCTCGGAATTCCTCTGGCAGGAAGGCCACACCGCGCATGCGGATGGACCGGACGCGATGGCCGAGACCTTGCGCATGCTGGAGGTCTATCGCGATTTCTCGGAGAGCACGCTCGCCATGCCGGTGATCGCGGGCGAGAAAAGCGAGAACGAACGCTTTCCCGGCGCGGTCAACACCTATTCCATCGAAGCCATGATGCAGGACGGCAAGGCGCTGCAGGCCGGCACCTCGCATTATCTCGGCACGCATTTTTCGGAAGCGCAGAATATCCGCTTCCAGAACGAGGCGGGCGAGCATGTCTGGTGCCACACCACCAGCTGGGGCGTCTCCACGCGGCTGATCGGCGGGGTCATCATGACCCATGGCGACGATGACGGGTTGCGCTTGCCGCCGGCGATTGCGCCCAAGCAGATCGTCATCGTACCGATGCTGCGGGGCAAGCCGGAGGATTCCGGCGTGCTCGGCTATTGCCAGGCTCTTGCAGCGGCGCTGGGACGCGAAAGCGCGTTCGGCGAACGCATCCGGGTGGCGCTGGATACCAAGGACATCAAATCCGCCGACAAGCGTTGGAACTGGGTGCGCCGCGGTGCGCCTTTGATCCTGGAAATCGGGCCGCGCGATGTCGCCAATGGCCAGGTGAGTTTCATGCGGCGCGACCAATTGCGCGATGGCGACAAGGTGCGCTCCCACAGCATGCCGCGCGACCAGTTCGTGGGCGAAGCGGCGCAATTGCTGACCGCGATCCAGACGCGGCTGTTCGGCGAGGCCAAGACGCGGCTCGATTCGAACATAAGCAGCGACATTACGAGCTTCGATGCGCTCGCCGATTATTTCGGCGCAGCGGATGCGGATGATGAAGGCGGCGAATTCAAAGGTTGGGTGCGCGCGCCCTGGTCGAGCCCGTCCGGCGTGACGCTGGAAGAGGTCGAACAGCGGCTGAAACAGCTGAAGCTATCCATCCGCAACGCGCCGCTGGGGCAAAGCGAGGCGCCGCTCGGCAAATGCATCTTCACTGGCGCGCCCGCGGTGCAGGAAGTCCTGATCGCGCGGGCGTATTGAGGGGTAGCCGCCTGCGGCGGGGGTATGCGTCTTTGCTACACTTTATGTTGAGGCCATCCCGATTCATCTCGGGCAGCGCTATGCTTGCGTCAAGACGCGCGGCGCGATGCCGGCCAAAAGCGGAGGGGGTTCATGTTCAAATCTTCGGCATGCGTTGCCGCACTGATGGCAGCGGGATTGGTCTCTTCGGCCTGGGGACAACAGGCGCCCGAAGACACCTCGCAGCAATTTTTCATCAGCTGCCAGAACCGCTTTGCGGCGATCTTTCCCGATGGCGCGCGCCCGATGATGCGGGATGTTCCTTACACGTCCCGCACAGGTGCGAGCGTGCCCGCGCGGCAATTCTATGTGGAGCGCGGGAAGAACCGATACAGCGTCACCGTCGTCCGCTTTCCAACGGGTGAAGCGGTCGACGAAGCCAGCATCGAATTCGCGGCGGCGAATTTGCGCAAATTGGGCGAGGTCCGCTTCCAAGGCGATGGCGCCTACGACCCGGGATTTCCAGGCCGGCAGCTCAACATCTTCCAACCCAACAATATGCAGCTGCGGGCCTCGGTCTACATGGCCGATCATCACCTCGTCATCACGGAAGCGAATGCGCTCGTCGATGATCTTCCGGCCATCCAGTTCGAACAGTCGATTACGATCATCGATGACAAAGGCGCGGACTTCGACACCAATCCACCCGATCCCGTGCGCATCATGCCCTGCAACCGCAATTAGCCCCCGGCCTCAATTTGCGCTGCACGTTGGCAACTTCACCAATTCGAGCTTGCGATAGAATGTGTACAGTCCCTACCGGGATTTCGATTTCGTATTCTTCGATTTCGATGATGTGAGTCATTCAAGAGCGCCAGAGCGAATTAGGACACTGAGAAAAGCAGCAAACTGTGCTGCTATAGTGCTTCCCTCCCTGAGCCGCCAACTGGGAAATCCGACTGTTAGGTTTGTGGACCAAAACGGAGTCAGACAAATATTGCGCAACGGCAGCTGAAATTGAAAGACGAATGAGAAGAGAGATTTATTTCGATAGGTTCCGCCAAACTGGCTGGCCAGACCTTCGGGATCTGGAAGCATTTTTCATAGCACCAAAAGGTCATCAATGGTCCTATCGTGGCGGCAATGACAGTTGGGGGCTCTCGGTTGAAGGCGTCAACGGCACGGACCATTTGGATATTGCAGACCGGCGCCGCATAGATATCCGTTTATACATGACAGGACACCCGGATCACGGTGTCTACCTCTTATACGACAAGGCTGGGGGCGGTCATCCACGAGAACGATACAATTCCAAGGGCGATCTTTCGCGCTTGAATGAGCATATACGGGACTTGCACGGGACACCCCTTCCGGTCGGACTTTTGATTCCCTTTGAGAAAGCATGGCTGGCCGTGAAAGAGTTTATGGAGACAGGCGGCGCTCTGCCCAAGAGCATCGAATGGGTTGAAGATAGCAAACTGCCAGATTGGGCATTTCCTTCTCCTTGAGATACCGTGACGCGGTGCATATTTCGCCGAATGACCAATGACGCCGCCAAAAGTGGCATGACAAATTGGAGCGCCCATACTCTTGCGCGTTTGCCTTACTGATACGGGTCGGAACCGGCATCTGCCGTTGCGAGGTGAATCCATTCGCCGACGAGCGATCAAAATATGAAAGATCTGGGTCCCCTTCCCTCGCCGCGTTAAGCGGGGCTCGCCGGGGATGACAATTGGGATTGCAGCCGCCGCGCTTTCACCAATTCGAGCTCGCGATAGAACGTGTACAGTCCCGAGCCAATGATGAAGAGCGTACCAATTACACCGAACATATCCGGCACATCGCCCCAGACCAGAAACCCCGCGATCGTGGCCCACAAAGCGGCGCTGTAGCGAAATGGCGCGACCACCGCGATGGCGCCGGTGCGCAGCGCATCGATGTAGAGAAAATTCGAGAACGCCACCAGGCCGCCCGAGCCCAGCAGATACAGCATTTCCTGCATGCCGAAGCCGTGCCAGTGCTGGAACAGAAATCCCGGCACCGCGAGACAGCCCACCACGACGGTGTTGACCAGCGACACCGTCGCGGTCGGGATGCGTCCGACGATGCGTGAGGTCATCAAATCGCGGAACGCCCATGCCACCGCGGTGAATTGCGTCAGCAGCAGATAATAGCTGGGTCGCCCGCTGAGCGGACCGGCCACCAGGATGACGCCAATGAAGCCGATCACGATGGCCGTCCAGCGCCGCCACCCAACCGCTTCGCGATAGATCATCGCCGACAGCGCGACCAAGATGATCGGCACGGTCAGAAGGATGACAGTGCTCTGCCCCAGCATGACGAAGGGCAAAGCCGCCACGAATGCGAGCGTGCCTGTGCCTTCCAGCACGCTACGGGTGACCACGGTGCGGTCACGGAACGCGCTGAAATGGCGCAAGCCGCCAAGCCGCCATGCGAGGACCATCACAATAGGCAGCGAGACCGCGTTACGAAGCACCACCACTTCGCTGGCGGGCAGCCCGGCGCTGGCGAGCTTGGTGAAGGTGTCGCTGCCCGCAAACACCAGCCGCGCGACAATCATCAGCATGATGCCGCGCAGATTTTCGCTGGCGAGAAACACATTGCGCGCCGCGCGGGTAACGCCCTCAGTCATACGCAATCCGCAAGATTGCCCTCCCAGGATGGGTCGGGCATCTTCACCGCCGCGATGCGAAGGTCAACCTCCGTTTCCTGGCCGGATCGGGGCGTATCAGTGAACGGTGATAGATCGGGGCGGAGGTTGCGGACACACCGGCGGCTTCTGAAGCCCCGGAAGGTTGACCATCACGCCGGCGCCACGCAATTGCGGATTGGTGGTGCGCGTCTCCACATAAACCTGGGTGCTAATCTGCACATCGGTGGTGCTGCCCGGCAGATCGGCGGGCGCGACGGGATGTCCATAGGCGTCCCTGCCGGGGGCATATTCGGCGGTGTCTTGCTGATTGACACAAGTGGGTGGCGCAGGCTGCGTTTGCGGCGGTGGAGGTGGCGGCAGCGGTGCGGGCCCAGGTGCCGCCATGGCGCCGCCCGCGACGGCACCCAACGCTATTGCCATTGCTGTCAGCGTGAAACGCCGCATCGCCGATGCCTCAGACCTTGTCTCGCAAGCATGACCGGCAAAGCTTAACAGTTCTCCTCATTGTGAGGGGCGCGCGTCTCGAAGGTGCCACTATGGCGACATGTAAAAGTAGATATAGACAACATCTGCGATCGCCCAGACGATGCCCGCAATTCCCGTGGTGGCCAGCACTTTCAATCCCAGCCGGGGCCGGGCGGGCGCGCCGGGTTCGCTCCCCGGTACGATGTCATTCATCTCTGCCTGGCTGTGCACGCCAAAGGGCAGCACAGCGAACAACAGCGTCCACCAAATGATGAAATACAGCGCGAGACCGAGTGCCCAGCCCATTTCGAATTCCTATCACAGTTCGATTGTCTGCACGCGCACCACGGGCTTCTTGCCCCAACTTTCATTGGCGGCCCGGCGGGCAGCAAGGCGCACCTCTTCCGCCAGATCGTTATTGCGGCCGCGCTTGCCGTTGGCCGCGCGCATGACGGCGTCACGAACCGGCTCATGCACCGCATCGGGGATGCCTTCAAGATGCAGCACCGGATCGGCGGCAACACGGCCCTTGCGGTCGAGCACCAGCGTGACCCCGATGAAGCCCGCGTAGCCCAATGATCGCCGCGCCTTTGCGAAGCCCTCGTCCTCATGGACGAGAACTTTGCCATCCATATGCAGGCGCCCCGCTGGAGTCTCGTCGATGATCTCCGCGTGGCCTGGCGCCAGCCGCACCATCTGCCCGTTGAGCGCCACCACCGCTTGGGGCACCTGAAACGATTCCGCCAGCCGCGCATGTTCGCTCATATGGCGCAACTCGCCATGAACGGGCACGGCAATGCGCGGCTTGACCCAGGAATACATGGCGGCCAATTCATCCCGCGCGGGATGTCCCGAGACATGCACGAAATGGTCGCGTTCGGTCAGGACCGATATGCCCTTGGCCGCGAGCTGGTTCTGCAGCTCGAAGATCGCCAATTCATTGCCCGGAATGATGCGCGAGGAGAATATCACCGTGTCGCCTTCGCCCAGGCTGACATTGGAATGATTGTCCGAGGCGATGCGCGCCAAGGCGGCACGCGGTTCACCCTGGCTGCCGGTGCAGAGATAGAGCACATTGTCGGCCGGCAGCAGGTACGCCTCGTCTTCCGCCACGATGCGCGGAAAATTCTTCAGATAACCCGTGTCGCGGGCGCAGTTCACCATCCGGTGCATGGAACGGCCCACCAGCACCAGCTCGCGGCCTGCGGCTTCGGCGGCTTCGGCCACCGATTGCAGTCGCGCGACATTGGAGGCGAACGCCGTCACGGCGACGCGGCCTTTCAGCGATCCGATAAGACGGATCAGCGAACGGCGCACCTCGCCTTCCGAACCCGATTCACCGGGCACCAGCGCATTGGTGGAATCGCACACCATGGCGAGCACGCCTTCATCGCCCAGGCGGCGCAGTGCGGCATCGTTCGTCACCTCACCCAGCAGCGGATCGGGATCGATCTTCCAATCGCCGGTATGCACGACGGTGCCCAATCCGGTGCGAATGGCGAGCGCGTTCGGTTCCGGAATGGAATGGGTGATGCTGATGAATTCGAGCGCAAACGGCCCCAAGGTCAGAGCACCGCTCAGCGGCACCACGCGAACGCGCACGCGCTCTTCCAGCCCGGCTTCCTCCAGCTTGTCGCGCAGGAGCCGCGCCGTGAACGGCGTGGCGTACACCGGACAGCGCAATTTGGGCCACAAATACGCCACTGCGCCAAGATGATCCTCATGGCCGTGAGTCAGCACCAGGCCGAGAACATCCTCGCGCAGCTCTTCCAGGAAGCGGATGTCCGGCATCATCAGATCGACGCCAGGCGTCGAGGTTTCGCGCCCGAACAGCACCCCGCAATCGACCACGATCCATTTGCGTTGTTCCGGCGGGCCGTAGCCATAGCAATTCAGATTCATGCCAATTTCGCCCGCTCCCCCCAAAGGAAGGAAGACAAGCTCGGCGTCGAGTGCGGTGTTTCTGTTCATCGCGTGCGGAGCGCTAGCCTGCCGAAGATTGCGTCTGCGGGCGAGCTTTGTTCCGTGCGTGAACGAGGATCAGCCCTTTGATGGTCAGGTCGCGGTTCAAATGATCGATCACCGCCACCTGCTTGTGAAATAGCGCCGCCAAGCCTCCGGTTGCGATGACCGTCATCGGCCGGCCGTACTCGTTGCGGATGCGGGTGACCAGACCTTCAATCAGTCCGACATAGCCCCAATAAAGTCCCGATTGCATCGCGGGCACCGTGTCCTTGCCGATCACCGACTGGGTGCGTTCGATGGCGACGCGCGGCAGCATGGCGGCAGCCAAATGCAATGCCTCGGCCGACACATTCACGCCAGGAGCAATCACCCCGCCTTCGTAATCGCCATTTTCGCCGACCACATCGAAGGTGGTGGCGGTCCCGAAATCCACCACGATCAGCGCCCCCGGATAGGCATCGTGCGCGGCGATGGCGTTGACGACCCGGTCTGCGCCCACGGCCCCGGGCCGATCGACATTGATGCCGATCCCGAGATCGACCTCGGACTCGCCGATCACCAGCGGCTCGCATTTGAGATAGCGGCGGCACAGGCTGCGAAGATCGAAAAGCGCCGCCGGAATAACGCAGGCAATAATGGCGGCATCCAGATCGGAAAATTTGAGATTCTCCAGCCCCAGCATTTCCTTGAGCCAGACGGCATATTCGTCGGCCGTGCGCGTGGTCTTGGTGGCGGCCCGCCATTGGCTGCGAATGGACGTGCCCTCGCAAACGGCGAAAACGATGTTGGTGTTTCCCGCGTCGATGGCAAGCAGCATCAGGAAACTCGAAAATAAATTGTCATCCCGGCCAAGCAGCGCGTCAGCGCTGTGCGAGCCGGGACCCACCGCGACATTTCACTGTGGGTCCCGGATCGGCCCTGCGGGCCGTCCGGGATGACAGCAAAAGCACGAATGATGCTACCGAGCATTATATCTAGCTTTCAAAAAACACTTCGCCGGCAGTGACGCGGGCGATTGCGCCGGACGCTTGCCGCACCAGCAGCGCGCCGTCTTCGTCGAGATTTTCGAACATGCCCTCTATCTCGCTTCCTTCGAGCCGCGCTTTTATCGGTCGTCCGAGCCCGGCCGCACGGGCAAGCCACGCAGTCCGCACTTTCGCAAAGCCGCTGCCGCGCCAAATCTCATACCACGCAGTCACGCGACCCGCGAGACGAAGAAGCGCGTCGTCGGGCGTAGGCGCCAAGCCCATCAGCGCCGCGACGGAAATGGCGGGAAATTCGGTTCCTTTCGGATGATGCGCCAAATTAAGCCCAATCCCCACGGCGAGCGCATCTTCGCCGAGACCTTCGAGCAGAATCCCGGCTGCTTTTTTTCCGTTCAACAGCACGTCATTCGGCCATTTCAGGGTCATTTCGGCAGCGGGCGCGAGCGCCGCCATGGTTTCGCCGACCGCCAATCCAGCCGCGAACGCAAGCTGCGCCGCGACCGAGCCTTCCGCCCGCGTCAGCAATGTCGCAAACAGATTTCCGCGTTCTGAAATCCAGGCACGACCTCTGCGGCCCCGGCCGGAAGTCTGTTCGCGTGCTACGATCCAAAGCGGGCCACGTTCGCCTTTCATGGCGAGACGGCGTGCTTCCTCATTGGTGGAATCGAGGCGGTCGTGAACGGTAAGGCCGAGCCCATTGGGCCAGCCCGGAATCTGCGTCACGGGAACAGCGAGGCCGCGGCGGCTTGGGCGGCCGACACCAAGGGCGCAGCGCCGGCCACGAAGAACACCGTAAAAACGCCCGCCGCCGCGATGATGGCATTGAGGCTGGGACCGATGTCGCGTTCAAGCTCCGGCGCGGGTTCGTCGAAGTAAATGATCTTCACGATGCGCAGGTAATAATAGGCACCCACCACGCTGGTGACGACGCCGATCACCGCCAGCGGATAAAGCCCCGCACGGATCGCAGCGAGAAAGACGTAAAACTTGGCGAAGAAACCGGCGAGCGGCGGGATGCCGGCAAGGCTGAACATCAGCATGGAAAAGACGAAGGCATAACCGGGGCGCGACTGCGCGAGGCCGGCAAGGTCGCTGATGTTCTCCACCATGTGGCCGCCACGGCGCATGCCGAGAATGCAGGCGAAGATGCCGATATTGGTGACGAGATAAATCGCCAAATAGATCAGCACGCCTTCCACGCCCTGCGCGGTGCCCGCCGCAAGTCCGACGAGGATGAAGCCCATATTCGCAATGGAGCTATAGGCCATCAGCCGCTTGATATTGTTCTGGCCGATAGCCGCCACCGCGCCAAGCGCCATCGAGAGAATGGAAATGAAGATGATGATCTGACGCCATTGGCCGAGCGCATCTGGGAAGGCTTCCACCATCACGCGCACGAACAGGGCCATGGCCGCGATCTTGGGCGAGGCGGAAAAGAACGCCGTGATCGGTGTGGGTGCGCCTTCATAGACGTCCGGCGTCCACATATGAAAGGGCACTGCCGACACTTTGAAGGCGAGACCCGAAATCAGAAAGACAAGACCGAACAACAGGCCCAACGAAACGCCGCCGGTCTGAATGACCATGGCGACCTTGGCGAAGATGGTGGTAGCGGCAAAGCCATAGATCAGCGAAATGCCGTACAGCATCATCCCGGAGGAAAGCGCGCCGAGAACGAAATATTTCAGGCCCGCCTCAGTGGATCTGAGATTGTCGCGGTCGAAGGCGGCCAGCACATACAGCGCCAGGCTTTGCAGTTCGAGGCTGAGATAAAGGGTGATGAAATCACCGGCTGACGCCATCAGCATCATGCCGAGGACGGAAAACGTGACCAGGACCGGGAATTCGAACCGGTTCATCTTTTGCCGGTCGACATAGCCCTGCGCCATGATGAGCACGAAGGCCGCGCCGCCGAAAATCATCATCTTGGCAAAGCGCGCGAACCCGTCAGCGATGAAGCCGCCATTGAACGCCAGCCCCCGCGCCGGGCCCATCAGAGCCGCCGCACCGGCCCCCACAAACAGGGCAATCGCCAGATAGGACAACAGCTTTTGCGAGCGGTCGCCCATGAAGACGCCAATCATCATCAGCGCCATCGCGCCGAGCGCCACAATGAACTCCGGCGCCAAAATTCCGATATTGGTCCCCAGCGCACTCATGGGCGTGCCTCCGCGGGACCCGTGTTCGAGGCGGCAACGACGCCCTGGTGATGCAACTCGACAAGATGCGCGACGGAAGCGCGCGTCACGTCGAAGATCGGTTTCGGATAGACGCCGAGCGCAATGGTGATCACGACCAGCGGCGCCAGGAACGCGAGCTCCCGCACATTGAGATCCGCGATCGATTGCAGGCTCGTCTTTTCCAGCGCGCCGTAAACGATCCGGCGGTAAAGCCACAGCGCATAGGCCGCCGATAGGATGACACCGGTGGTGCCGACAATCGCCAGCCAGGTGTTGTAACGGAACGCGGCCAAGAGCGTCAGGAACTCACCCACGAAGCCGCTGGTGCCGGGAAGCCCTACATTGGCCAGCGTGAACACGAGGAAACACACCGCATAGGCCGGCATGCGATTGACCAAACCGCCATAGGCAGAAATCAGCCTTGTGTGCATGCGGTCGTAGATCACGCCGACGCAAAGGAACAGCGCGCCCGATACGACGCCGTGGCTCAGCATCTGGAATATGGCGCCATCGATGCCTTCATGGCTGAAGGTGAAGGTGCCGAGCGACACCAAGCCCATATGGGCGACCGAGGAATAGGCGATTAGCTTCTTCATGTCTTCCTGCGCCAATGCCACCAGCGAGGTGTAGACAATGGCGATCAATGAAAGCGCGAAGATCAGCGGCGCGAAGGTTTCGCTCGCCACCGGGAACATCGGCAGCGAGAAGCGCAGGAAGCCATATCCGCCCATCTTCAAGAGGATGCCCGCCAGGATCACCGAACCCGCCGTCGGCGCCTCCACATGCGCATCCGGCAACCAGGTGTGCACCGGCCACATCGGCAGCTTCACCGCGAAGGAGGCGAGGAACGCAAACCACAACCAGGGCTGCATCGCAACGGGAATGGGGTGCATGCCATCGAGCAGCGCCACGATGTCGGTGGTGCCGGTCTGCCAATACATCGCCATGATGGCGAGCAGCATCAGCACCGAACCCAAAAGCGTGTAGAGGAAGAACTTGAATGTCGCGTAGACGCGCCGCGGCCCGCCCCACACGCCGATGATCAGGAACATCGGGATCAGGCCGCCTTCGAAAAAAACGTAGAACACCACCAGATCGAGCGCACAGAACACCCCGATCATCAGCGTTTCCAGGATCAGGAACGCGATCATATATTCGCGCAAGCGTGTGTGGATCGCCTCGCTCGCCACGATGCAGATCGGCATCAACAACCCGGTCAGCACCACGAACAGGACGGAAATCCCGTCCACGCCCATTTTGTAATTGATGCCGCTGCCGAGCCAATCGACGTTTTCAACAAATTGGAAATCCGCGGTCCCGGTGTTGAATTTCGCCCATAGCACGAGCGTCAAAACAAAATCGATCAGCGTCACGATGAACGCGATCGTCCGCGCACGATGGCCGGCGTGTTCCGCGTCCCCCGGCGCAAACAGAATGAGCAGCGCGCCCACCGCCGGCAGGAAGGTGATGATGGAAAGGATCGGCAGCCCCCCGAGACCCATCACGCTTTACCCGTCGAGAAGAGAAACCAGGTGACGAGCGCCGCCACGCCCACCAGCATGGCGAATGCGTAGTGGTAGACGTAACCCGATTGCAGGCGAACCGCGCCACGCGTCACATCGAGCACGCGTGCGGTGATCCCGTCGGGGCCAAGGCCGTCGATAATGCGACCGTCGCCGACTTTCCACAGGAAGCGGCCCAAGCGCTTGGCCGGACGCACGAACAGGAAGTCGTACAGCTCGTCGAAATACCATTTGTTGTAGAAAAACGTGTAGAGCAGTCCCTTCTCGGCGGCCATCAAAGGCGGCAGCTCGGGATGCAGCACATAATAATAATAGGCGATGGCAAAACCGATGGCCGTAAAGGTCAGTGGCATGAATTCGACCCATAGCGGCAATTCCGGCTCGCCCTTGGCATGGCCGTAAACCACCGCAATCGCGTTGTGCCAGAACCCGCTCGCATTGCCGCCGA
>DATARE010000455.1:0-10224 GCA_036264295.1 Micropepsaceae bacterium
AATGACGAGCTGTGTGGTCAGCCATGATGCTTAAACGGCATTTCTGCGCCTTCGCTGCGGGCGTGCTTGCAGCGTGGTTTTCCGGCATGGCGCCGGCGCGTGCCGAGGCGCCCGATGTGTTTTCGCTGGGGCAGAGCGCAAGTTCCGGCGCGGTTTGCCAGGCGGCCCGCAGCTATGACGACCCCGCCGCACAAGTCCCATACGCAAAAGCCTGGACCATCACCTGCCGCGGCTGGTCCGATGTTCCGCTGGGCCATCTTTATACGTTCGTCGCCGACGATCCCTCGCCCGCCGGACCGGATAGCCGGTGGCACAAAGCATTGGACGCACGCGCGGCATGCAGCGAGAAGCAGCCCGCGAATATCGCCGACCTTTCCGATGCCACCCGCACGGATTGCCAATCGGTGCCCGGCAAGGTCCCCTATTCCATTTACGAGAGCGATGACGGCAGCGCCGTCGTGGTGTCTGAAGGCATGGCGGCCTTGTCGGACCTGGTCGAATTGGCGTTCAAAGTTGCGGCCGGCGTTTCCGATCCCCCGGCGGCCACCGCACAACTGCAAGCGGGCGCACAGTTCTCGCTGAACGCCGCCAGCAATCTCGCCGCCGCCGCCGATGCCGCGCAGCGTTCGCCGGAATATCTGCGCCAGCGCGCCTATATCCAGAATCAGGGCTGGATTTTCGACGATGCGGAACGCGATTTCCGCCTGCTCGCCACGGCCGACAACATCTCCGCCAGCGATCGCGCCTATGCCCAAATCAATTGGGCGCTGAATGTCTCCAATCAAGGGCGCTTCGCGGAAGCCCAACGCCATTTCGCCGATGCAGCCGCGGCGGCCGCGATGCTGAACGACAGGCAGCTCGATGCCGTGACGCTGAACTATCGTGCGCTGGATTTTCTCAATCAGCGCAAATTTGCCGAAGCGGAAATGGCGGCCACGCGCGCGATTGCGCTGCGCGGCCAAATCGATCCGCAAGCCGCTGCCGGCAGCGCGGGCGACGGGTTGGTCGCGACCGATACGGGATTGCAGATCACGCCGTCGCTTGCCGCGAACCTCAACCGGCGCGACACCATGGCGGCATTTCAAACCGTTACCTTGACGCCTGCGGAACGCATGCAGGTGCAGAACGCCCAGGCCTATTACGTCATCGGCGCCGCGCGACTGCGCACGGGCGATGCGGCTGGCGCAGGCGAGAACCTCAATCGCGCCGATCAGATCCTCGGCAATCCCCGCCTCACCCTTTCGGCGGCATGGCTGCGGGCGCGTATTCTGGATGAGCTGAGCCGGCTCGATTTGCAGGCGGGCCGGGCGGATCAGGCGCGCATGCGCTTGCTCGACGCGACGAAGGCGTTTCAGCTTCGGCGCGATCTTGCGGTGACGCCCGCCGAAGCCGGGTTGTATCTGAGTATGGCGCGAATCGAAGCCGCAACCGGCGACACCCAACAGGCGCTCGCCGATTATGCGACCGCGTTCGATCTGTTCCGGCAATCGCGCGGAACGCTGGGGGATTCCGCCGACGGGACGAAGCCCTATTTCGATCTTCTGATCGCGCAGGCGAAGTCGGACCCCGCGCGCGCCCATGATTATCAAAGCCGCTTCTTCGATGCGCTGCAATCGCTGGTCAGCCAGGCCAGCGCGCAGACCATTGCGCGGCTGGCAGCCCGGTTCAGCCAGTCCGGTTCGGGTGCCGGCGCGGCGCGCGCGTTGGAAGACGCGCAGCGCCAGTTCACGATCAAAACCTCGGAAATCCAACGCCGCCAGGAAATGAGCGATTATTCCGCGGAGCTTCGCGATGCGGACAATGCCGAGCTGAAAGTGCTCAATGACCGCTTGCAGGGTTTGCAGCAGCAATTGCTGCAGGCCAATCCGCGCTATGGTCAACTTCTGGCGGCAACGACCACGCTCGACGACATGCAGAAGGCGCTTCGTCCCGGCGAGCTTTACGTGAAGATCAGCCTGATTGGGGATGGCGGCTACGCGATGGCCGTATCCAATCAGGACGTTCGCATCTATGCCATTCCACTCACCCGGGCGCAGGCGCAAACGCAAGTGGCGGCCCTTCGGCGGCCTTTCGATACGACGGGCAGCGTTCCCCGTTTCGATGTGGCGGGTTCGCACAATCTGTATACGCTGCTGTTCGGCCCCATCCAGGACCTGATGTCCGGCACGCGCCATCTGATCTATGACCCCGATGGCGCGCTTATCAGCCTGCCTGCGGCGGCCTTTGTGGTGGACGATGCCAGCGTGACGCAGTTCCGCAATCGGCAGGCACAATTCCAGATGGGCCGATACGGCATCGACCTTTACGAAAATGTCGGCTGGCTGGGACGCAATACGGAAGTGTCTCTGGCGGTGTCGCCTTCGGCATTCCTGCAAGCCCGCGCCTTCCAGGCGTCGCGCGCGCCTTACGCGTTTCTGGGGCTAGGCGATCCCGTGATCGAAGACAAATCCGATCCGCGCTTGTTTCGCCTGGTGTCCGATCCCGCCAATGGCGGCGACGAAGCGGCCTGCTCGCAAGCCCGCACGGCAATGGCAAACGGCCTGCCGAATACCGGCATGGGCGCCATTATAGAGGCCATCGGCACCAAACTCCGCGCCCGGGCCGGCGATATCGTGCTCGGCAGTGCGTTCACCGACACGGCTGTTCTGGATCGCAAGGATTTGGACAGTTTCAAGGTGGTGTTCTTCGGCACGCATGGGCTGCTGCCCACCAAGAACGATTGTCTGCCGGAGCCCGCGCTGGTGACCTCGCTCGGTGCGGGCGAGTCCGATGCGTTTTTGGATGCATCGGAGATTCTCGATCTCAAGCTCGATGCCGATCTTGTCGTGCTGGCGGCATGCAACACCGGCGGCGCGGGCGCCGAATCGGCGGATCGCACGGGGCTTTCCGGATCGGGGGAAGCCTTGGGCGGGCTCGCGCGGGATTTCATCTATGCCGGCAGTCGAAGCCTTATCGTGTCCCAATGGCAGGTCGACCGCGAAGCCACAGGCGCGCTGATGGGTGCGCTGTTCGACGGCGAACAGGAAAGCCAGGGCGACGCCTTCCGCCATGCGCAGCTTTCGCTCATGAACGACCGCAAATTCTCGCATCCCTATTATTGGGCGGCATTTTCCCTGGTCGGCGATGCGATGCGGCCCATGCCGGGCAATTGAGGACTTCGCAAAGCCTTAACCCTGCGCCGGTTCAGGCCCCCACGCCACCTGTCACCGCCAGACAAACTTTGGTAGGATTAACGCGATGTCGGTGGGAGGCTGGAATGAACGAAGGCGATAGAAAGCGGCAGCGGTGCGGCCGTGTGCTGGGTGCCGTTCTGGCTGGGAGCGCGCTGCTGTTCCCGCTCGCCGCGGTTGCGGCAACGCCGGCCACTCCGGCTCATGTGACGCTTCGCTGCGCCATGAACCGCGAAGGATCGGGCGAAACCATCGTGCAATATTATGTGGTCGATCCGGCGGAAAAAACGATTTCGCTCGCCGGCGAGATGTATCGCATCGGCACGGATCCCAGCGGCAAATCGGGGAAAGTGATCACGCGCTGGTCCGACACGGAAATCATGCTGGTGAACGAGGAGTGGATTCGCGAAGGCTGGCAGCGCTTCCGCATCGTCACCGTGCTGGACCGGCTGAGCGGCGCCATTCGCAGCGAGGGATTGGACACCTCCTATACCGGCAATTGCGCTATCGCCGACACATCGAAGCGACTTTTCTAGTTTTGCGGGGCGTATCGCGGTGGAACATGTTCATGCGCTGACCAAGGGAGCGCGCCTCAATCAATATGAGGTGGAGAGCATTCTCGGCGCCGGGGGCTTCGGCATCACCTATATGGCGCGCGACACCTCGCTCGATACGCTGGTTGCGATCAAGGAATATCTGCCCGGCGACTTTGCCGTGCGCCAGGGCGATTCCCAGGTCACCGCGAAATCCAGCACCTCCAAAGGCGATTTCGATTGGGGCCTGACCCGCTTCCTTGACGAAGCGCGCGTGCTGGCAAAATTCCGCCATCCCAACATCGTGCGCGTGAACCAGATCTTCGAGGCCAACCACACCGCCTATCTGGTGATGGAATATGTGAAGGGCCAATCGCTCGACGACATGCTGAAGCAAGTCGGACAATTGAGCGAGCAGCAGACGAAGGATATTCTTTTTCCCATTCTCGATGGGCTGAAGCGCGTGCACGAATTGGGATTCCTGCATCGCGACATCAAGCCGGCCAATATCCTCATCCGCGAAGAAGGCGACGCGGTGCTGATCGATTTCGGGGCGGCGCGCCAGGCGCTTGAAACGCGCAAGCAGGGCCTGACCTCGATCTATACGGAAGGCTATGCGCCGCTCGAGCAATATGACACGACGGGAAACCAAGGGCCTTGGACGGATGTCTATGCGCTTGGCGGTGTCGCCTACAAATGCGTGACGGGAAAAAAGCCTCCGTCGGCGACCTCGCGATTGCGCAACGATCCGCTGGTGCCGACGGGCATCGCTGCGAATGGCCGCATCTCGCCGCAATTCGCCGCAGCCATCGACGCGGCATTGCAGGTGGATGAGCGCAAGCGGCCCCAAACAATCGCCGAATTTGCCGCCATCATCTCCGGCGCGGTGCCTGTCAACGATGATGCCACGCGCCTCGCGCGGCCCGACGATGAAGCAACACGCATGAGCCAGCCTCTTGCGTTCCAGCCTTCCAGCCTGCCGCAACGAACCGTCAGCCAGTCTTCGCCTTCCGTATCGAACCCCGCCAGCACCCGGCCAGAATCCCTTCGCGCACCCGCACCCGCGCGGGGAATGAAACCGGTGTTCATCGGTGCGGCGGCCGTCGTGGTGATCGTTCTGGTTCCGGCGATGGCATGGTTTTACCTGCACAGCGCGAGCCCTTCGCCCCAAGTCGCGGCGATCACGCCGCCCCCCGCCATCACGCCGGCGGTTCCTGCCGCCCCGGCACCCGTGGTCGCGCCCGCGGTACCGAACGCCGCGCCACCTCCGCCGGTTGCCGAACCCGCAACTCCGGCGGCATCCGCGCCCCCGCCGAAACAAGCCGCCGAAGCGCAGCCCGCGCCCAAACCGGCAACGGCCCCAAAGCCGGCCGAGGCGCCGATCATCGCAAACAATGCGGGCTCACAAACGGCCGGGGCGCCCCCCCGTCCGCCGGCCATTCACGCCAGCTTCGATTGCGCCAAGCCCGGCAACGATGCCGAACACCTGATCTGCTCGGACAAGCAATTGGCGGATCTGGATGTCAAAATGGCCTATCTGTACGAATTGGGCCTCAGCTCCGTCATCGACAAGAACGAATTCTCCGGCGAGCAGATTTCCTGGCTCCCTCGGCGGAATGGCTGCTCGGACAAGGAATGTCTGGTCACGGCCTATAATGACCGCATCAAAGAGCTCGAGCGTTGGGTCCGGCGGTAGAATCGGCGCCCCAAAAGCGGCGTGTCCGAGTCTATTTCTTTGATGATGAAAATGGTGCCCAGGGACAGAATTGAACTGCCGACACGCGGATTTTCAGTCCGCTGCTCTACCAACTGAGCTACCTGGGCGCTAGGCCGTCTGAACGGGCCCGGTTTTGTAGAAGACACGCCTGGCCCTGTCCAGCAGAGCGTTGATTTTCTTAAACTTGGCGGCGGGGGTGGCATTTGCGCCGTCTTTAGTGCCGGGAGGGGCCGCTCTCGCTGTCGTCCTGAGCCGGGCCGGACGCGCTTTCGCCCTCGTCTTCGCCGGAGGCCACCGGGATCGCATAGGAGCCGGTGAGCCAGCGGCCCAAATCGACATCGGCGCAGCGCTTGGAACAGAAGGGCGCAAACCGCGCCCCTTCCGCGCCCTCGGGGAGCCGCCGCTGGCAGATGGGGCAGGTGCGTGAAGCCGTCATGGCAGGGGAAACGCCTGACTTACCCGGCGGTTTCGACATCGAAGCTCTCGCGCCGCGAATCGGTATGCGCCTCGATGCGATAGCGCGCGACGCCGCGGCGGGCCAGCGCGCTGCGAATCTCCTCCGCATGGGCTTCGAGCCAGCGCACCATCACGGGTGCGGCGCGCAGCACGATCTCCTTGCCGGGCGCGGCGGCGGCGCTGCGCTCCATCCGGCGCATCATCTCGACCGCGACGGTTTCCACCGTCTTGCGCCGGCCGTGCCCGTCGCAGCGCCGGCAATCCTCGGTCAGGCGTTTTGCCAAGGGATCGCGCAAGCGCTTGCGCGTCATCTCGACCAAGCCGAATTCCGACATGCCCAGAATCTGGCTGGGGACGCGCCCCTTTGCACAGGCGAGGTTCAAAGCATCCAGTACGCGCTGAATGTTGGCGGGCTCCCCCAGATGGATGAAATCGATCACGATCAATCCGCCGATGCCGCGCAGACGCAATTGGCGTCCGATCGCTTCGGCGGCTTCGAGATTGACCTTCAGGCTGGTCTCCTCCAGCCCGCCCGAGGCGATATAGCTTCCGGAATTGACGTCGATGGCGGTAAGGGCCTCGGTCGCCTCCATGGTGATCCAGCCGCCGGAAGGCAAAGGCACCCGCGGCTGAGACAGGGTGGCAATCTCGTCCTCGATGCCGAACGCCTCGAACAGCGGCAGCCGCCCGTCATAGAATTGGATTTTGCCGCTCATGTCTGGCATTGCGAGCTGGGCATAGGTGCGCGCCGCCGCCACCGCCTCACGCTCGTCGATCAGCACACGCGATACGCTGGCATCGACCTCGTCGCGCAAGGCCCGCTGGATGGGCCCAAGGTCCATATGGAGCGTGGCCGGACTGGCCGCGCTTTTGCGCCGGGAGGCGATTTCACGCCATGCGGCACAGAGCCGGATTGCATCGTCTTTGAGCTCGCCCGGCGTGGCGCCGATTGCCGCGGTGCGCAGGATATAACCGGCTTCGGGGATCAACTCGCCGGACGTATCGGCGGCAAAACTGGAAACGATGGCGGTCAATCGCGCCCGCTCCGCTTCATCGTCGATGCGGCGCGACAGCGCGACCCCCGGCGAATTGGCAACCAGGATCAGCAACCGTCCTGGAATGGTGATATTGGCCGACAGCCTGGCGCCCTTTTCCGCGATCGGATCCTTGACCACCTGGACCAGGATCTCTTCGCCTTCGCGCACGAAATCCGAAATGTGAAGCTGCCGGTCCTCATCCGTATACGGATCGTCACGGAAAATGGCGGTCCGGGGCCGCGCCTCGCGGGCGGCGAGAAACCCCGCCCGGTCAAGCCCGATGCCGACAAAGGCCGCCTGCATGGCCGGAAGCACGCGCTGCACCCGCCCCAAGACGATGTCGCCGACAATGCTGCGGGAGGCGCCATTGGCGGCCCGCTCCCGTTTTTTGCCCGGGACCTCCTCGAATCCGATGGTGCGTTCGAGCCAAAGCTGGTCGAGCGCGCCATCTTCGATGACCGCAACGCGCAATTCACCTGCGCCAGCATTGATCAGGACTTCTCTGGTCATTGGGACTCCGTTTCGCACAATCTAGCAGGCACGCAAAAGAATTGCGCGCTTCCCCAGACCCGGTTCCGTTATTTCGCGCGAACCGCTAATATCGTGGGGATATGGGGACAAGCGGCCCAAAGAGGCCTGCAGCCGCATCGCGCATTTTACGGCAATCAAAGCGGAGGCAATCGCGTGGCCAATTTTCATCGCTCCAGCTGTTTGGCGTTCCTGTTGGCCGCGGGCTTGGGATGGGCATTTGCGCCGCTGCCCGCCGCCGCAGAAGGACCGCAGTTCAAAGTCGACCCGTTCTGGCCGAAGCCGCTGCCCAACAATTGGATCCTGGGCCAGATCGGCGGCCTGACGGTGGATGCGCAGGACCACATCTGGATCGATCAACGGCCGCGTTCGCTCACCAAGGATGAGGCCGGCGCTGCTCAGAATCCGCCCCAATCAAAATGCTGCATGCCGGCGCCGCCGATCATGGAATTCGACGCCGCAGGCAATTTCCTGAAAGGTTGGGGCGGACCGGGCGAAGGCTATGACTGGCCCGAGCAGGAACACGCCGCGCGGCTGGACGGCAAGGGCAACATCTACCTCGCCGGCAATGGCGCCAAGGACCAGATGCTGCTGAAATTCACCACCGACGGGAAATTCGTCAAACAGCTTGGCAAGCTTTCCATGCCGCTGGGCAGCAAGGACACCAACAGCGTCGGACGCGTGGCCGACATCTTCTACGATGCGCCCACCAACGAGCTGTATCTCGCCGACGGCTATGGCAATCATCGCGTGATGGTGATCGACGCCGACACATTCGCGTTCAAGCGCATGTGGGGCGCCTATGGCAAGCCGCCTTCCGACGATCCGCTGCCGATGTACAACCCGGCCTCGGCGCAATTCGCCAATCCGGTACATTGCGTGAAGATCGCCAATGATGGGCTGGTCTATGTGTGCGACCGTTCCAACAACCGGATTCAGGTGTTCCAGAAGAACGGCACCTTCGTGAAGGAATTCGTCTACGACAAGGACACGAAGCAATCCGGATCGACCTGGGACCTGGCCTTGTGGCCGGACAAGAACAACACCTATCTCGTGGTCGCCGACGGCACCAACAATATGATCCGCGTGATCCGCCGCAGCGACGGCACCGTGCTCAGCACATTCGGCACCGGCGGACGGCAGGCGGGCCAATTCCACTGGGTGCATGTGATGGCGATCGATTCCAAGGGCAATCTCTATACCGGCGAAGTCGATACCGGTAAGCGCATCCAGAAATTCACGTCGAATATGACGCCATAGCGATTTGCCTCTCCCTGAAAGGGGGAGGCCGGTTTGCAAAGCAAACCGGGTGGGGGTCAGTTTATCAAACCCCCACCCTACCCTCCCCCTTTTTGGGGGAAGGAAAACAGGGAGGAATTCATGAGGAACGATACAAAGAGATTTCTTGCCGGAACGATCGCGGCACTCGGCTTGTTTGGGGTCACGGCGTCCGCTTTCGCCGAAGGGCCGGAATATAAAGTCGATCCGTTCTGGCCCAAGCAGTTGCCGAACAATTGGATCATCGGCCAGATCGGCGGCATGAATGTGGACGCCCAGGATCATATCTGGGTGTTCCAGCGTCCGCGCTCGCTCAAGGACGTCGATCTCGCGGCGAAGAAACAATCGAAATGCTGTGCCGCCGCGCCTTCGGTGATGGAGTTCGATGCGGACGGCAATGTGGTCTCGTCCTGGGGCGGCCCCGGCTACAACCCCGATTGGCCGGACGTCGAGCACGGCATCTTCGTCGATGGCAAGAACAACATCCTGCTCACCGGCAGCGGCAACAAGGACGGCACGCTGCTGAAATTCAGCCGCGACGGAAAATTCCTCGCCAAATTCGGACACCAGGGACCGACCGCCGGCAGCCAGGACACCACCGCACTTGGCGGCACGGCCAGCATCGCGCTCGATGCGCAAGCCAATGAATTGTTTTTATCCGACGGCTATTTCAATCACCGCATCATCGTGCTCGACGCGAATACGCTCGGCTTCAAGCGCATGTGGGGCGCCTATGGCAAACCGCCGACGGATCTGAAGGTCCCCAATTACAATCCGGCATCGGAGCAGTTCGCCAACCCGGTGCATTGCGTGCGGCTCGCCAATGACGGGCTTGTCTATGTCTGCGATCGCACCAATGACCGCATCCAGGTGTTCCAGAAGAACGGCACCTTCGTGAAGGAATTCCCGATTCGGCCCGAAACCCACGGCACCGGGTCATCCTACGATCTCGCCTTCTGGCCCGACCGCAACCAGACCTATCTGATCATCGCCGACGGCGCCGATGGCGAAGCGGTGATCGTGCGGCGCGACAACGGCAAGGAGGTCGGGGCCTTCGGCCATTACGGCAAGCAGGTGGGCCAGTTCCACAACATCCATCAGATCGTCAGCGACTCGAAGGGCAACATCTATACCGGCGAAGTCGATGTAGGCATGCGGGTGCAAAAATTCACCCCCAACATGACCCCGGCGAAATAAGACTCGCTCACCGTGGCCGGGCCCTCATCCTGAGCCTGTCGAAGGCCTCATCCTGAGGAGCGCCCGTAGGACGCGTCTCGAAGACTCATCCTGAGCTTGTCGAAGGACCGGCCATCCAGCCGCTGCGCGGGCTCCGAGACGCACAACTGCCTCATCCTGAGGAGCGCCCGTAGGGCGCGTCTCGAAGGACGGCAGTTGTGCTCCTCAACAGTATGCGCAGCGAATGAGTCTTATGCTCGCCTGGATGACCCGCTCCCGCTTTCGCGGGGACAAGCGTTGCGGGCCATGATCAATGCACCATCTTCACC
>DATARE010000460.1:0-1616 GCA_036264295.1 Micropepsaceae bacterium
CTGAGGGATCGGTGCGGTCGCTTCGACATCGACGATGACTGCATTTTCAAGATCGACCAAGATAGCTGGTGCTGTAAGCGAAGAACGCCCTCCGCGCCGCCAGCGCCTGATCCGAGCAAGGAAAACACCGCTCCCACGCGGCTGTGATCGTGCATTTTATCATCGCAGACGCACATGATTTAGTGGTAGGCTCTCAGACAGTTGGCTTCTTGAAAAGAAAAACGGCCGATGGTTACGCCGGCCCGAGGAGGGCTGCCCTGTGCTTCGAGAAATTTCTGCCTCTTATCTGAACGGGAGAAGGTGGTTCCTGGAGCAGGCCGCCGCTTTAGGCGTTTTGGCTGCGTTTCCGGTGTCGGCCGCCCGGGCGGAGACAACTATAAGCCTGCCGCTGCCTGGCGGCCCTGATACGCGGCTGCTCACCACCGCCTTTCCCGAAAAGGGTGAAATGATCCTGCAGCGAACGCGGCCGCCGCTCTTGGAAACCCCTTTTGCCGTATTCGACCAGGGGGTGCTGACGCCGAATGACCAATTCTATGTGCGCTGGCATTTGTCGGTCATTCCGCCACAAGTCGATGTGACAACATTCCGCCTCGTCGTGGACGGCCATGTGGCGCGGCCCTTGTCGCTCTCGCTGGCAGAGTTGTTCACGTTGCCGCGCGTTGAGATGGTTGCCGTAAATCAATGCTCAGGGAATTCGCGTGGCTTGTTTCAGCCCCGTGTGCCGGGCGGGCAATGGGAAAACGGCTCTATGGGCAATGCCCGCTGGACCGGCTTTCGCCTGCGCGACCTACTGGACCGCGCTGGCGTGAAGCCTGGCGCTGTCCAAGTGCGCTTCACCGGCCTTGAGGCACCAGTGATTCCCACCATGCCTTATTTCAAGAAATCCCTCACCATCGACCATGCAAGCGACGGCGAGGTGATGGTCGCCTATTTAATGAACGGCACACAAATGCCGCTTCTGAACGGGTTTCCGCTCCGCCTGATCGTTCCCGGCTGGTACTCCACTTACTGGACAAAAATGCTGTCTCACATTGAAGTTCTGGATCAGCCTGACGAGAATTATTGGATGAAAATCGCTTATCGCGTCCCCGACACGCCAGGCGCCAATGTTTCGCCCACCGAAACCGGCTATAAAACCGTGCCGATCAGCCGCATGAATCCGCGCTCCTTCATCACCAACTTCCAGACGGGAAACACGGTGAAGGCAGGCTCGCCGGTGGCGGTGCGCGGCATCGCGTTCGGCGGCGATTGCGGCGTCGCCGGCGTCAGCCTTTCGACCGACGGCGGCACCACCTGGCAAGCGGCGCAACTTGGCTCGGATGCAGGAAAATACAGCTTCCGCCGCTGGCAGAGCCAAGTCACCGCGCCGTCCTCCGGGGTGCTCACGCTCAGCGCCAGGTGCACGAATACCGAAGGTGCGATACAGCCCTGGACACCAATCTGGAATCCGGGCGGCTACATGCTCAACAATATCGAGACGACCACGCTCAACATCGCCTGATCGTGGCACCGGCCCCGTTTCAAGAGGTTTGCACATGACCAGCTTGAACAATCGGCTATTTTCCGGCGCCCTGATGGCATCAGCCCTGGCCCTGATCGCCGGCGGCATCGCCGCA
>DATARE010000493.1:0-2140 GCA_036264295.1 Micropepsaceae bacterium
CCCAGAAACGTCCAAAGCTGAGCTTGAGGATATGAGCTCACACAACCCATCGTCTCCCTTGCTTCGCGCGGCTTCGCCCCTGATATAGTGGATCGGGAGGTTGGCGACGGACGAAACACTCGCCAACCCGGTCAGGTCCGGAAGGAAGCAGCCGTAACGAGCGCCGTTTTGGGTCGCTCGCCAGCCTCCTGCTCATTTTCATAAAGCGCGAACCTCTCTATGGCCGAACCCCAGGAACCGCGTTTGGGCCTCACTGATCCCGTGCCGGGGAAAGAGGGGGCTGCCGCGCGGACGGAGCCCTATCGGGTGCTGGCCCGCAAATACCGGCCCCAGGATTTCACCGGGCTGATCGGGCAGGACGCTCTGGTGCGGACGCTGAGGAATGCGTTTGCCTCGGGCCGTATCGCCCATGCCTTCATGCTGACGGGGGTGCGGGGCGTGGGCAAGACCACCACTGCGCGCATTATCGCCCGGGCGCTGAACTGCGTGGGTCCTGACGGCAAGCGCAACACGCCCACCATCGATCCGTGCGGGGTGTGCGAGCCGTGCCGGGGCATTGCCGAATCCCGCTTCGTCGATGTGCAGGAGATGGACGCGGCTTCGCGCACCGGCATCGACGACATTCGCGAGATCATCGAAGGCACGCGCTATGCACCGGCGGCCGCGCGCTACAAGGTCTACATCATCGACGAAGTGCACATGCTGTCGAAGCAGGCCTTCAATGGGTTGTTGAAGACGCTGGAAGAGCCGCCGCCGCATGTGAAATTCATTTTCGCCACCACCGAAATCCGCAAAGTGCCGGTGACCGTGCTGTCACGCTGCCAGCGCTTCGATCTTCGGCGCATCGAGACCGAGGTGTTGAGCGCCCATCTGGCAGGGATCGCAGAGAAAGAACAGATCGCCATCGAGCCTGCCGCCCTGTCCCTGATCGCGCGCGCCGCGGAAGGTTCGGTGCGCGATGCGCTGTCGCTGCTCGATCAGGCCATCGCCCATGATGCCGGCGAGAACAAGGGCCCGATATCCGGCGATTCGGTGCGCGCCATGCTCGGGCTTGCCGATCGCGGGCGCGTGCTCGATCTGTTCGAAAAATTGATGGGCGGTGAAATCCCGCTGGCGCTCGCCGAATTCAAGGCGCTCTACGACGATGGCGCCGATCCTCTCGTGGTAATGCAGGATCTGTTGGAGACGACACATTTCCTCACGCGCGTGAAAGTGGCGCCCGGTGCGGAAGGTTTCTTCGATGGCGGTTCGGGCGAGGCGGCGCGGGCTGTGCTGATGGCGGGCAAGTTGAACGTGCCCGCCCTGACGCGTGCCTGGCAAATGCTGCTCAAGGGCTTGATCGAAGTGCGCGATGCTTCCAACCCGTATCCGGCGGCGGAGATGGCCTTGGTGCGGCTCGCCTATGCAGCGGATTTGCCGCCGACCGAACGGCTCGTGCGGTCTTTACGCGATGCGGACCATGCACCGGCGCCGTCGCAAGCTCCCGCTCCGCGGGTTCCCAGCGGTGCACCGCGCGCGCAAACCAGCGCGTTGGCGTCCGAAGAGCCCAGGCCGATTGCTGCAACAGCCACGCCGGCGCCCAGCCTTGCCGCGCCGCGCATGGAGATTCGAAGCCTGCAAGACATCGTTGCGCTCGCCAAGGACAAGGCCGCACGACTTCTGGCGACGCAATTGGAAACCAATGTGCATCTGGTGTCGCTCGAACGCGGGCGCATCCAATTCCGTCCCAATGCACAGGCGCCCAGCACGCTTGCCAACGATCTCGCCCAGCGCCTGCGCGATTGGACTGGCGAGCGCTGGATCGTGACCTTGGCATCGGAAGGGGGCGCGCTGACGATCGCGGAGCAGCGCATCGCGGCTGACCGCGCCCGGAAAGACGCGGTGTCGCAGGAGCCCTTTGTGCGTGCTGTGCTGGATGCGTTTCCCGGCGCCGAGATCGTGGCCGTGCGCGATCGCGAAATCGAAGAGCCTATTCCGATGCCGTGCGACGAGGAGCCGAACTGATGGATTCCAATATGCTGCGGCAAATGCAGGACATGCAGCGCCGCGCCGACGAGCTGCAAAAAGGGCTCGCCGCGATGGAAGTGGAGGGCATTTCGGGTGGCGGGCTGGTGCGCGCCACGCTGAACGGGTTGGGCGA
>DATARE010000502.1:0-4451 GCA_036264295.1 Micropepsaceae bacterium
CCCGAATGCGAACACAATGATGCCCATGTGTTCGATGGAGGAATAGGCGAACAGCCGTTTGATGTCCCTGCGCCGGTAAAGCATGAACGCCGCGAACAGCAGCGAGATCAGACCCACCGTGACCATCAGGGGGCCGGGATCGATGCTTTGCGGATTTGCCGCCATCAGCATCTTGAACCGGAGGATCGCGTACAGCGCGACATTCAACAGCAGTCCGGAAAGCACCGCGGAGATCGGCGTTGGACCCTCGGCATGGGCATCGGGCAGCCAGGCGTGCAAAGGCGCAAGCCCGACCTTGGTCCCATAACCCAGAAACAGGAACACGAACGCGACATTCAGCAGTGCCGGGTCGAAAGCCGCGACGCGGGCGATCAGAACCGTCCATGTCATGCCCTGCAGGCCTTCGCCCAATACGGGCTGCGCGGCCATGTAGACGAGGATCGTGCCGAACAGGGCAAAGGCAATTCCCACGCTCGCGAGGATGAAATATTTCCACGCCGCTTCGAGCGCTTCATGCGTCCGGTAGATGCCGACCATTACCACGGTCGCCAATGTCGCCAATTCGATGGCGACCCACATCAAGCCGATATTATTGGCGATGAGGGCCAGATTCATGCCGAACATCATGACCTGGTACATGGCGTGATAGAAACGCAAATTGGTGGGCGTCAGCCGCCCGGTTTCCAATTCGTGGCCGATATAGCTCGCGCTGAACACGCTGGTGGTGAAACCGACAAAGGTGTTGAGCACGATGAAAACGATGTTGAGCTCATCGACCAGAATGTAAGGCGTCGGATCGGGGCGCTGTGAAAAGAGCGAAAGTGCGGCTACGAATGTCAGGAAGCTCGCAAGCATATTGAGGCGCGCCGAGAGCCGATAGCCTGGAAGCGCCGCCAGCAGAGCCGCCGCCAACGGAGGGATCGCCAAAACCAGCATCACGCCATTAAAGAATTCGCTCATCGCCGTTCACCGCGGAAACGGTCGAGGGCACCGACATCCACCGTGTCGAAGCGCTCGCGGATTCGGAACAGGAATATGCCGATGACAATAAAGGCGATCAGAACGGAAAACGCGACGCTGATTTCCACGACCAGCGGCATCCCTTTGGCGCCGGTCGCCGCCAGCACCAAGCCATTTTCCAGCGACATGAAGCCGACGACCTGCCCCACCGCATTGCGCCGCGTCACCATGATCAGAAGACCGAGCAAAAGCACCGAAAGCGCAAAAGCGAGGTCCTCGCGGGCCACGAGATCGGCATTGGGTGTGACGCGCAACCTCACCGCCATGGACAGGCCCACGAGTGCTATTCCCGCCAGCATGGTTGGCCCGATGGCGGTGACCGTTTCGATTTCGCGATGGATACCCAAGCGCACGATCATGCGATGCAGGGCGACGGGAATGATGATCGCCTTGAACAGCAGCGCAATCAGCGCCGTGATGTAGAGATAGGGCGCGTCCTGAATAAAGGCTTGCCATCCCACCGACAGCGACAACACCACGGCGTGAACGGCGAACACGTTGAGCAGCGCGTAGAGCCGGTCCTGATAGAGCATCATGAAGCTCACCAGCACGAGGCCTCCGGCCAGGAGATGCGCGACATCGAAACCAAGGCCGTGCATCTCAGAGCCCCCTGGACACGAAGAGGAGCAGCGCGCCCAGAAGTCCGAGCATAAGGGCCGCACCGAGAAAGGTCGGAACGCGGAACACGCGCATTTTTGCCACCGACGATTCGAATATCGCCAGCGCAAACGCGCCGATGGCGATCTTCGCCACATAAGCGGCGACCCCGATGGCGTAGGCGCCCCAGGGAGCGCCGGCCGGCGCGGTGCCCCAGGGAAGAAAAATGCAGGCAATCAGGGAAAGATAAAGCAGCAGCTTCAGCGAAGCGGCCAGTTCGATCAGCGCCAGATGCCGGCCGGAATATTCGAGCACCATCGCCTCATGCACCATGGTGAGTTCGAGATGCGTTGCGGGATTGTCCACGGGAATACGGCCGTTTTCCGCGATGCCGACCATGAAGAGCGAAATCAGCGAAAGGCCAAGGGTCACGCGCAGGCCGACATTGGGCGAAAGCATATATTGCGCGACCGCCGACAATTGGGTCGATCCCGCAAGCAGCGCCAGGGAAAACACGATCATGATCATGGCAGGCTCCGCGAGAGATGCGATCATCACTTCGCGGCTGGAGCCGATTCCTCCGAAGCTCGTGCCGACATCCATGCCTGCGAGCGCGAGAAAAAACCGCGCACTGCCGAGAAGTGCGACAATCGCGATAAGGTCGGCGGTCCAGCTGAACAGCAAGCCCGTCGCAAAGGTCGGCACCAGGGCGGATGCGACCCAGGTTGCGGCGAAAATCAGATAGGGTGCGGACCGAAACAGCCAGGATGCGTTTTCGGCGAGGACGACTTCCTTGCGCAGCAGCCGCGCCAGATCGCGATAGGGCTGAAGAAGCGGCGGGCCCCGACGCCGCAGGAGGCGTGCCTTTATTTTTCGTACCAACCCGGTGACCAGCGGCGACAGCAGGATCACCAGCAGCATCTGCGCGCCCTGTATGGCGAGGTCGTAAATCAGCGCCATATCGCCAGCACCAGAAGCAGCGTCACGAGCGCACCGAACACAAAGCTGAGATAACGGCGTATGGTCAAAAACTGCAGCACATTGAGCCGTTCTGCGATGAGGCTGATCAAACCGGACAGCGGCGCGTAAAGAGTCTCCCACACGATATCGTGGAGTTTCACCTCCAGCCGTGCCGGCCGCATGGTGCCGGGCGGCGGCATGCCGACGTGCTCCTGTGCGCGAAATATCACGGTTGCGAACACGCGGCGGATCGGTTGCGCGAAACTTCCGGCGCTGTATTGCAGCAGGGGAGAGCTCGCGGGAAAACCGCAGTCCCAGGCGGGTGCGCGCCGCACCGCCTTTGATCCCAGCAGATGGATGATCCATGCGCTGAGCGATGCCGAGAGCGCGATGAACACAAAGACCAACAGGCCATTGTAGGAGCTGCGGTCCTTTGAGATCGGAACGATCGAAAGCCATGGAACCGCGGCTTGCTGGGGCATGTGACCGCCGAGCAGGCTCTGCACCACGGGGCCCATTGCATCGATGACGAAGCCGGGAAGAAGCCCGGCAAGCAGACAGAGCACAGCAAGAGCGAGCATGACCGAAAGCGAGACGCGGTCGGTCTCATGGGCTGTCGCCACGAGATCTGTGCGCGCGCGCCCGAGAAATACAATGCCGAAGAATCTCACAAAACATGCCGCCGCCAGCGCGACCGACAAAGCCAGCATGGCGCCAACCGCAGGGACCAGAAGTTTAAGACCCCATTGCGGCAATTCGGGACTTAGCAGAATCGCCTGAAATGTCAGCCATTCGGAGACAAAGCCATTGAATGGCGGCAGAGCGGAAATCGCAGCACAGCCGGTAAGACAGGCAAAGGCCGTCACCGGCATGCGATGGATGAGGCCGCCGAGGCGGTCCATATCGCGCTCACCCGTCGCCGAGAGCACCGCGCCGGAGACGAAGAACAGAAGGCCCTTGAACAGGGAATGGTTGAACACGTGAAAAAGTGCAGCGGTCAAAGCAAGCACGGCGGCGGTATCGAAATGATCGGCGCCGAATGCCAGCGCCAGACCCAGCCCGACAAAGATGAAACCGATATTTTCGATCGTGCTATAGGCCAGCACGCGTTTGATGTCGTTCTGAAGCAGGGCGTAGAGCACGCCCATGAAAGCGGTTCCACCGCCAAGCGCAATGACGAGCACGCCCCACCACCATTCGGGCGGCCCCAGCAGGTCGAAAACGATGCGAATGAAGGCATAGACGGCGACCTTGGTCATGACGCCGCTCATCAGCGCCGAGACATGGCTCGGCGCCGCGGGATGCGCGAGCGGCAGCCAGACATGAAGGGGCACGAGGCCCGCCTTCGAGCCGGCACCTATCAAGACCAGCACCAGCACCAATGCCGAATTGAATGCGGTCGGATGGTGCGTCCGGATTGCTTCAAAGCTGTACTGACCGTCAGCGCCCGCAAGCACCCCATAGGCGAGGAGGAGCGCAAAAGTCCCAAAGCTCGCCATTACAATATAGATATAACCGGCACGCGCGTTTTCCGGCACACGGTGATGGGCCATGACCAATGCCCATGACGCGAGCGACATGAATTCCCAGGACAGCAGAAACGTGAATGCGTCGTCCGACAGCACGACAAGATTCATGCCTGCGAGGAAGGCAGCAAAAAACGGCAGCACGCGGTACGGCGCCGATTCATGGTGACCATAACCGATGCCGTAGATGCTTGCGCCCGTAGCGCCGAGATTGACGACGGCGAGAAAAAACAGCGAAAGCGCATCGATGCGAAAATTGGCTCCGATCCATGGCAAGCCGAGCGGCAGCCAAAACGTTGCCGACGCGCCCTTTATCAAAGCCATTACCGCGGTCGCGCAGGCGGTCCC
>DATARE010000549.1:0-12048 GCA_036264295.1 Micropepsaceae bacterium
CCCTGTGGCCGCCGCGCTCGCCGCCGTCGAACATCTGCTGCCACAGGGCCATCAGAGCCTGGGCATCCATCTCGATATCCGGCACATCGCCGCGACGCCCATCGGGATGCAGGTTCGCGCAACCGCCGAGCTGATCGGCATCGAGGGGCGCACGCTGTCCTTCCGTGTCGAGGTGCATGACGAGAAGGAGCTGATCGGCGGCGGCACGCATGAGCGCGTGGTGGTCAATGTCGCGCGCTTCGACGAGCGCGTGCAGAAGAAGCTCGCTAAGTCTGCGTGAATTCTGCAACAAGCGTCACGCTGAATTCATGATCGCCTGGAGCAGGATTTCGAACCGGTCGTCCTTATCGATAATGATATTGAAACCGTTGCTTATGACGCGACGTGTCCCTGCATCGACCGGGTCCACCGAGGCCCAATTGAGTGCGCCAAAGGTCAGCTCCAAATCGGCATCCGGTTCCAGTAAGGCATGGCACGACCACACTGCTCCATAGGTTGCACCCCGGTGACTTACCAATTGAAAAGGTCGCGGCAGGACTATTTCAGCAAGCCAGCGCTGATCGGCTTGATATTCGTTGGGGCATCCGCGAGAACGAGTAAGTCCAGGTCGGAATCCGCCCGCGCTGTGCCTTTTGCCCACGATCCCACCAAACCGAGAGCTCGAAGATCGGAACGGTCCTCGACCCAGTCTGCGATGGCGTTGGTCAGTGAAAGAGCAAAAGCAGGTGTCATACGGATGACTGCGCGACGGTTATCGGGGCTAATAAACTAACAGAAATGGAATTGCCGTGGCGGTCGGTTGCGGCGGCGGCGTTTCGCCGGCAATAATGGGCAAACGCACACAGGAGGATCACATGGTGCAGCGGACGGCGGAAGCGGAATGGCGCGGCGGCCTGCAAGACGGTACGGGCTCGATGAAATTGGGCAGCGGCGCGTATGAGGGCGCGTATTCGTTCAAATCGCGCTTTGCCGATGGCACCGGCACCAATCCCGAGGAATTGATCGCCGCTGCCCATGCGGGATGCTTCTCGATGGCGCTGTCCGCCGGATTGGGCAAGAACGGCACACCGCCCACGCGCGTGCACACCACGGCCACGGTGAATTTCGAAAAGACCGCTGCGGGATTTTCCGTAACGCGAATCGACCTGGACACCGAAGCCGAAGTGCCGGGCATCGAGGAAGCCGAATTTCATCAGCAGGCGGACAATGCCAAGCGCGATTGCCCGATTTCGCGGTTGCTGGCCCCGGGAACGGAAATCACCATGAAGGCGCGCCTGGTCCGCTGACGCAGAGCATGGCGCGCTCTATTCGAGAATTGGCCGTTGCCGGTGCGGTGGCGTTTGGCGCGTGTCTGTCGTTGCCTGTGGACGCGCAGGGCGCCGCGGCCGTTCCGGATTTCTCCGGCGTGTGGGGCCGCAATGCGGTGGATTTCGAGCCCCCGCCCTCCGGTCCCGGGCCGGTGATGAACAAGACGCGCACCTTCTATATGCGCATCGGCGACGACACCAACCCCATTCTGAAGCCGCCGGCCGCAGCCAAAGTGCGTGCCGCGGGCGCGGTCTCGCGCACCGGCGAGAACTTTCCCACGCCTTCCAATGGCTGCACGCCATGGCCGCCGCTCTATAGCTGGCGCGCGCTGCTGATGCAGATGGTGCAGACCAAGGATGAAGTCGTCATCATGACCGTGGGCGATCAGCAGATCCGGCATGTGCGGCTGAACCAGCCGCACCCGGCGCGCATCGCCCCGTCCTATAGCGGGGATTCGGTCGGCCATTATGAAGGCGACACGCTGGTCATCGACACCATCGGGGTGAAGCCCGGGCCGCTTTCCATGATCGACAATTACGGCACGCCGTTCAGTGGCGGCATCCATATCGTGGAGCGCATCCGGCTGGTCGATGCCGCCGCCGCGCGCCGCGATTACGCCAAGGCCCAAGCGGATAGCGGCCGCGTGGATGAGGACATGGGCGGCGCCACGGTGAACGAGAAATACCCCAAGGGGCTGCAAATCCGTTTCCGCGTGGAAGACGCCGCGACGTTCGCCATGCCCTGGTCCGGGCAGGTCACCTATCTGCGTTCCGCAGGGGCGTGGGAAGAGCGGGTCTGTGCCGACATGCGGCACAATTTTCTCACAGGCAAGGATTTCGACCTTCCGCATGCAGACAAAGCGGATTTTTGAAGCCTGAGGTTCGCTGCTTTAGAGCGGATTTGGATTGAATTGATCCCCAGAACGTCGCGACCGGCCAAGTGCCGGTCACCCATGATCACCTTCTTGTAGGAGATTATGGGTCGCCGCCACGAGGGCGGCGATGACGAATTAATATAATTCCGTTCACACCAAACGGCTCTAACAAAAATCCCCGCTCTAAGCCGCTTGGTCCAAAGCGACGTCATTAAAGATGGGACGTTTGCGGCCATTCGCGATGGCGGCGCGCGTCAGCCGGTCGAATTCGTCCGCCATAAAAGCGCGCTCACAAGCGAGCTTTGCCGCCGCCCGTGTGCTGTTGGCGATGGCGTGACGTGTCAGGCGGGAAAATTCCTGCGTAATGAAATCATGCGCGAACACGCTGATGAGTGGCGTCCCGAACGCATAGGCCTCCAGAGCTCTGCCGGGAGCTTTGACGTGGCTTTCGCCGCCCGCAAACAAGACCACGCAATTCGAGGCGCTCGGCATCGGTTCTGGCTCTCTCAATGGGCGGTTTCGGAGTCGCTTGCCTTCAAGCCGTCCCACGCCTCGGCCAGTGTTTCCCAGGCTTGCGACAGATGCAGGAGGATAGTCCGGCTCTTCTCCGCATCCGTTGTCCCGGCGCGGGCGCGAAACTGTTCAGCTTCGGCGTGAAAATCCTTGGATGTTTGCATAGCCAACACTCCGATCCTTGAGTTCATTCGAACGGTGTCAGTCCCTTTGCACGCGTTCATTTTTGACCCACAGGTTGAAGAATCGGTTAATGCGACTTGCGATTCTCGGGATCGTTGTCATGCTCGCGAGAAATCCTCTGCGGAATCCTGCTAAGCTCCAGACAATTCAATGAAGACTCGAAGCGATTGCTGGACGGTTTCATTTCCCGCGCAAATTTGATCGGCTATGACGGCTCTCGCATTTTCCATTTTCATTCTGCGGCGTTTCCATTTTGGCGCGACATCCAAGGGCGCGTCGTCACAGCAGAGCTAGCGCATTCAGGAATTGGCCGCATCGTAGGAAAGCTACCTAAGCAATTACCCAATGCGGTTAACCCTGTTCGAACTCTGCAATTGCGAGGAGAATCGTTCTTTGCGAATTTCCGCTGGTTCTTCCTTCCGTAAGGACTGTATGGCGTATCCGGCGATGAGCCCCGCGGACATTGCCGAAATCCTCGATGAGGCGGCGACCGCGCGGCGGTTGGCGGCGGCATTCAAGGATCGGGCGACGGTCGAGGATCTCCTGGCCTATGCCGCGGCCCTGGAAGCCGATGCGGCCGAGGAGTTGGCGGCATCCGAATTGCCGGGCCGAGGGCATTAAGCCGGGCTTTGTGCCTCAAAGCCGAATTCGTGGTATCAGCGGGTCGTTTCCTCTGACGGATAGCGGCCGTTTTGACTTTATCTTCCGACGATCCTGCCAAAGCTGGCGAGCTTGAGCCCATCCATTTCGCGGCCGACGCGAAGGGTCCGCTGGCCGGCATTCGGGTGCTCGACCTTTCGCGGCTGGTGGCGGGCAATATGCTTTCGCTGCAGCTCGCCGATTTCGGCGCTGACGTGGTCAAGATCGAGCCGCTGGAAGGCGATCCGCTGCGCGCCTGGCGCGAGGGCGGCGAGCAGCTGTTCTGGAAAACCTACTCCCGCAACAAGATGTCCGTGGCGCTGGACTTGCGCAACGCGGCGGCGAAAAACGCCCTGCTCCGCCTGGTTGAAACCGCCGATGTGTTCATCGAGAATTACCGGCCCGGCACGCTGGAAAAAATGGGCCTCGCGCCGGAGGTGCTGCTGGCACGCAATCCGAAGTTGATCGTGGTGCGCATTTCCGGTTTCGGCCAGACGGGGCCCTATGCGCAATTGCCCGGTTTCGGCACGCTGGTGGAAGCCATGAGCGGGCTTGCCGCGCGCACGGGCTTTCCCGACCGCGAACCAGTTCTGCCGCCGCTTGCTTTGGCCGACATGATCGCGGGACTTTCCGGCGCCATGGCGACAGTGACCGCGTTGTTCGCGCGCGACCGCGGCGCGGCACGGGGACAGGTGATCGATCTGTCGCTGCTGGAGCCGCTGTTTTCGACGCTGGGTCCGGAGGCCGCCATCTATCGGCGGACCGGCGTGGTGAAGGAGCGGGCCGGCAATGGCACCAGCATTTCCAGCCCCCGCAATATCTATCGCTGCGCGGACGGCAAATATGTCGCCCTGTCCGGTTCGACCCAGGCCATGGCGCGGCGCGTGTTCGAGGTGATCGGCCACCCCGACATGATCCAGGACGCGCGCTTTCGCACCAACTCCGACCGGGTGAAGCATCGTGCCGTGGTGGACGAGATCGTCGGCGCCTGGTTTGCGGGCAAGACCCGCGACCACGCGCTTGCCCATATGCGCGATGCCGGCGTGACGGTGGGACCGGTTTACAATATTGACGATGCGGTGGCGGACCCGCATTTCCGGGAGCGGCAGATTCTGGTCGATGTCGAAGACCCGGAGCTGGGCTCGCTTCCCATGCACAATATCGTGCCGCGGCTTTCGGCCACGCCCGGCGTGTGGCGGCGGCCCGCGCCGTCTCTCGGTCAGCATACGGACGAAATCCTGGCGCAGGCCGGTTTGGATGCCGCCGACATCGCCCGCTTGCGCGAGCAGGGCGGCTGCGCATGAGCGCCAACCCGCCGCTGACCCGACGGCGCAGCTTCACCGCGGTCTCGGTGGATGTTTTCGAACGCTGGATGCCGGACGCCTTCGTGCTGGCCATCGCGTTGACGGCGGTGGTTGCGGCAGCGGCCGCCATTTTCGCGCCGCAAGGCACGCTGACGACGATATTGACCGGCTGGTACGCGGGCATCTTCAACATTCTGGGTTTTGCGTTCCAGATGATCCTGATCCTGGTTTCGGGACACGCGCTGGCCTATTCGCCGCCGGTGCAGCGCGGCTTGAAACGGGTGGTGGCGCGCATTGCCACGCCGAACCAGGCGGTGGTGGTGACGTTTCTGGTCGCGGCGGCGGCGTCCTGGATCAATTGGGGTTTTGGACTCGTCATCGGCGCCGTCTTAGCGCGCGAAGTGGCCAAGCAAATCCGGGTGGATTTCGCCTGGCTGGTGGCGGCGGCCTATTCCGGCTTTGTCATCTATGACAGCGGGCCATCGGGTTCGATTCCGCTGTCGCAGGCCTCGCCCGGCAATGCGCTGAACATCGTGGAAAAGGTCACCGGGCACATTCTCCCCTATGGGCAATCGATCTTCACCACGTTGAACCTCGTGCCGACACTGCTGGTGTTGCTGGTCATGCCGTTTGTGCTGGTGATGGTGCGGCCGCGGGCCGAAAACGAGCAGGTCTTCATGCCGGTACCCGAAAGCGCGCCGCCGCTAAAGACCGCCCAGGCGTCCTTTGCGCGGCGGGTGGAGAATTCGCCGGTTGCGAGCCTGTTTCTGGTGGCGGCCGGCATCGCCTATGTGGTGGCGGCATTTGTGGCCGGGCGGCTGATTTTCGATGCCAATATGGTGATCTTCCTGTTCCTGATTGCGGGGCTGGCGCTGCATGGCTCGCCGCTGAATTTCGCCGATGCCATCAAGGGCGGCGCGAAGCAAACCGGCTCCATGATCCTGCAATATCCGATCTATGGCGGCATCATGGGAATCATGACCGCGACGGGATTGGCGGCGGAGATATCGCAATCGATTGCCGCATCCGCTTCGGCCTACACGTTGCCGGTCTTCAGTTTCCTGTCGTCGATCTTCATTTCCCTGGTGATTCCGAGCGGCGGCGGGCATTGGGCGGTGCAAGGGCCTTTCACGATTCCCGCCGCGACCACGCTGGGCGCATCGGTGTCCGCGACGACGATGGCGGTGGCGATGGGCGAACAGGTGGCCAACATGCTGCAGCCCTTCTGGGCCTTGCCGGTGGTGGCCATCGCCGGTATCGGCATCCAGCGGGTGCTGGGGTTTACGATTCTGACGTTTGTGGTGGCCACGACGATCTATGGCGCAGCGCTGCTGATTCTGGTTTGAAACGCGCGGCCTCGCTCCTTCGAGACGCCTTGCTTGTTCCTCATCCTGAGGAGCGCGGCAAAGCCGCGCGTCTCGAAGGATTGGGGAAGCAAGGCTCCTCAGGATGAGGACGAACGCAGAGCGACATCCCTTCACTGTTGCCGGGAACGGGGATAGTTTGTCGTCAACGATAGATTAGGGGGAGCAACGATGCCCGATACCAAACTCACGCGCCGGCAGGTGAATGTCGCGATTGCCGCGGCCGGCGGCGTGACGCTGTTCTCCCGCCGCAGCCGCGCCGCGGATATCACGCTCATTCACAACCACAATCTTCCGGTCGAAAGTCCGCTGCACAAACGCGCGACCGAGATGTGGGCCGCGGTGAAAGCCGAAACCAATGGCCGCGTGGAGGTGCAAATCGCGCGCGGCGATGCCGGCCTGGACAAGCTGGTCGGCGGCGATCTCGCCTTCATGACCCTGGCCGGCAATGGGCTTGCGTCGCTGGTGCCTGCCGCCGATGTGCAGGCCACGCCCTATGGTTTCCGCAATCCGGCGCAGGTCTATGCCGCGCTCGACGGCGAGCTTGGCGCCTATCTGCGCGACGAGCTGCGCGCGAAGGGCATTTACGCGGTGCCCGGCGGCTGCTTCGAGAACGGCATGCACCAGATCACGTCGAACAGCCGCCCCATTCGCTCCGCGGCCGATTTCCAGGGCCTGAAAATCCGCATTCCCGGCACGCCGGTGTATCAGAGCTTCTTCAAATCGATGGGCGCGCAGATCGTGACGTTGAATTTGACGAAACTGTATGACGGGCTGAAAAGCGGCATGGCCGAAGCGCAGGACGATCCGTGGGATGTGGTCGAGCTGTTCAAGCTCTACGAATTCCAGAAATATGCCAGCGTCACCGAACATTCCTGGTCCGGCTACAATCTGTTGGCGAGCCAGAAGGTGTGGCAGGGCCTGCCCGCCGATGTGCAGCGCGTGATCGAGACCAACACCCGCAAATTCGTGGCGCTGCAACGCGCCGACACGGACGCGCTGAACAATGCGCTGCGGGCCGATCTCACCAAACGCGGCATGACGTTCAACGAGGTGGACAAGGCCTCGTTCCGCCCCGCGCTGACCGCATTCTATCCGCGCTGGAAAGACCATATCGGAAGCCGCACCTGGGATTTGCTGGAAGCCCATGTCGGGCGCCTCGGATGAATTCAGCCGGGCGCGTGATCGCCGTCAGCCGCAGCGCGACGCACAATTTCAGCAAGCCGAATGAGCCTGCGATCCGGCTCATGACGGGGCGCGGCGTCGCGGGCGATGCGCATTGGGGCGAAACCGTGCAGCATCTGGTGCGCCTGCGCGAAGACCCGACCAAACCCAATCTGCGGCAGGTGCATCTGATCCACGCCGAATTGTTCGACGAGCTTCGCGCGGCCGGGTTTCACGTCGCTCCCGGCCAGATCGGCGAAAACATCACCACCACCGGGATCGATCTTTTGGGATTGCCCAAAGATGCGCGGCTGCATTTGGGCGCAAGCGCTGTGGTGCAGATCACCGGCTTGCGCAACCCGTGCAAGCAGCTCGATGGGTTTCAACCGGGGCTGATGACGGCGCTGTTGGGCCGCGATGCGCAAGGACGCGTCACGCTGAAAAGCGGGATCATGGGAATCGTGCTGGAAGATGGCGAGGTTCGCCCTGGCGATGGCATTAACGTCCAACTGCCGCCGGAACCGCATGAAAGGCTGACGCGCGTTTGAGGGGCTTTATCGTGTCATCCCATGCCGAGTGAAACCGTGCCGGCGAACAACACCGTGGCCGCGGAAGTGGTGAGGGCGCTGCGCGAGCTCGGCGTGCGCTATGTCTTCGGCGTGCCGAGCGGCGGCTGGGTCGATTACATGGAGGCGCTGCGCCAGACCGACGGCATCGAATTCGTGCTGACCACCCATGAAGGCGGCGCCGGCATGATGGCCGATGTCTGCGGCCGGCTGGGATCTGCGCCGGGCGCCTGCTTCGGCACGTTCGGTCCGGGCGCGACCAATCTTGCCACTGGCGTTGGCGAGGCGTTGCTCGATCGTTCGCCGGTGATCGCCTTCACCGACGAGATGCCCGAACCGATGCGCGGCCGCACCACGCAGATGGGCATCGATCATCAGGCGCTGTTCCAACCGCTGACCAAGAAGACCACGCGGCTCAGCGCCGGCCGCGTCCGCTCGATCCTGTTCGATGCGGCGCAAACGGCGCTGCAGGGGCGCCCCGGGCCGGTGCATGTCGGGCTGCCGGCCGGCATGTCGGCAGAAACGGCGGTACCGGAAAATATTGCGTTCACGCCGCCGCCCCCTGCCCCGCCTGCCGATGCCGCTTTGCTGAACGAAGCCGCCCGGCTTTTCGCCGTAGCACGCAAGCCGGTGCTTGCCGTGGGATTGGGCGCGGTGCGCGCAAATGTGCAAACGCAAATCCGCGAACTTGCCGAGCGCCATAAGATTCCCGTGGTGCTGACGCCGATGGCCAAGGGCATGCTGCCCGAAGATCATCCTTGCTATGCGGGCGTGGTGTTTCACGCGCTGAGCGACATGGTGGGCGAAACCCATGCGCAAGCCGACCTGGTGATCGGCGTCGGCTACGACCCGGTGGAATTCAATTATGAATCCTGGCTGCCGAAACATGCGCCCCTCATCAGTTTCGACATCGTGCCCGCCGACCTCGATACCAAAGCACATGAATTGGCGGTGGACGCGGTGGGCGATATTGCGCATTCGCTGAACGCGCTGCTGGCACTGCCGCCCTCGCCAAAGGATTGGGACCTGGTTGCGCTTGCCGCGCGCAAATCCGCGATGTTCGCCAAGCTGGCGCCGTCCGGGGAGGCGTTCGGACCCAAAGCGGCGCTCGCCGTGTTGCGCGACATGCTGCCCGAAACCGGCATCATGACCTGCGATGTCGGCGCGCATACCCATCTGATCGGGCAGTTGTGGCGCACGCCCGCCCCCGGTCTTCAGATCATGACGAATGGCTGGTCTACGATGGGGTTCGCCATTCCCGCTGCCATTGCCGCCAAGCTGATGCGGCCGCACCAATCGGTCTGCGCCGTGGTGGGCGATGGCGGTTTCCTGATGACGGCGGGCGAATTGGCGACCGCGCTTCGCTGCAATCTCAAACTGGTCGTGCTTCTGCTCACCGACAACGATCTTGCGCTGATCCGCATCAAGCAACAGAAGAAGGGCAACCCCATTTACGGAACGCCGGTGCGCCAGGCGGGCATGATCGGGGATTCGGTGTTCGGCGTGCCTGTCCGGTCGGCCGGCGATCCGGCCGCCTTGCGCCAAGCGCTGCAATGGGCTTTTGCGGCGGAAGGGCCCGCCATTGTGGAAACCGTGGTGGACAGCCGGGAATATGACGGCGTTGTCTTGAAAAAAGACCGCCCCTAGAGGCGCGCGGGTCACGGATTTTGCGCAGGATCAAAGCTTTCGCCTCAGCCCAAGCTATATTAAATCCTGTCCACCGATTGTCAGGACGGGACCGAAACCCCATTTCCCACCGCAAGGTGTCCACACCTGTCGAGGAAGAACTGATGAGATTGCCTGCCAAACCGCTGAGCGCCGCGGCCTTGCTGATGGCTGTGGGCTTGCTGATTTCGGGCTGCGGGATCAACACCATTCCGACGGAAGAGGAAACCGCCAAAAGCGCCTGGAGCGAGGTGCAGAACCAATATCAGCGCCGGGCGGATTTGATCCCCAATTTGGTCAATACGGTGAAAGGATACGCCACCCAGGAGCGCGAGGTCCTGACCCAGGTCACCGAAGCCCGGGCCAAGGCGACGCAGGTCCAGGTGAACGCGGACCAGCTCACCGATCCCGAAGCCTTACGCAAATTCCAGGAAGCCCAGGGGCAGCTTTCCGGCGCGCTGGGCCGTCTGCTCGCCATCAGCGAGAACTATCCCGATCTGAAATCGAACCAGAATTTCCTGGCGCTGCAATCGCAGCTCGAAGGAACGGAGAACCGCATCGCCGTGGCGCGGCGCGATTACATCCAGGCCGTGCAGACCTATAACACGGAGGTGCGCACATTCCCGGGACGCTTGTGGGCCGGCGTATATGGCGCCAAGCCGATGGCGACCTTCACCACGACGGAAGCAAACCAAAACGCGCCAAAGGTGCAGTTCTGAGCAGCGCAATGGCCCGGCTTTCGGTTTTCGTCCTTTTCCTGTTCGCAGCGATTGGGCTCGGTGCCGCGCACGCCGCGGAGCCGGCCTTTCCGGCACTGACAGGACGCGTTGTCGACGATGCGCACATCATAGACGCCAACACGCGTGCGAGCATCGAAGGCAAACTCGCCGATCTGGAAGCAAAAACCGGGCGCCAGCTGGTCGTGGTGACGCTGCCCTCGCTGCAAGGGTACGAGATCGAGGATTACGGCTACCGGCTGGGGCGTGCCTGGGGCATCGGCGAAAAGGACAAGAACACGGGCGCGCTGCTCATCGTCGCGCCCAACGAGCATCGTGTGCGGATCGAAGTCGGTTACGGCCTGGAAGGCACGCTGACCGACGCGGTTTCGCGGCTGATCATCGAGAACGCGATTCTGCCGCGCTTTCGCGTGAACGATTTCGCCGGCGGCATTCAGCGCGGCGTTGATGATCTTACACAGGTGCTGACCGGAGACGTCGAGGACTTCAAGCGCCGCGCCTCCGAACAGGACAGCGGTCCGACCGGTGCCCAAGGGCTGCGGCAGTTTCTTCCGATCATCTTGATCCTTGGCCTGTGGCTGTTCTTTGCGTTTCGTTCGCGCGGCCGCGGACGGCGCGGCATGGGCATGCCGTGGATCATTCCCATGGGCGGGTTCCCCTCCGGCGGCGGATGGGGTGGTGGCGGCGGCTGGGGCGGCGGTTCCGGCGGCGGGTTTTCCGGCGGCGGCGGTTCGTTCGGCGGCGGCGGTGCTTCGGGCCGATGGTGATGCCGGTTTTCAGCGCCGAAGACCATAAACGCCTGTCGGAGGAAATCCGCGCCGCGGAGTCGAACACCTCCGGCGAAATCTATGTCGTCGTTTCGCATTCCGCCGACACCTATCGTCTTGTCCCGGTGCTGTGGGCCGCTTTGTTCGCGCTGCTGTTGCCGTGGGTGTTGCATCTGACGACGAGTCTTTCGGCGACATTGATATTGTCGCTGCAGGTCGTCGCTTTCGTTGCCGTTTCGGTGGTGCTGTCGCTGCCGCGAATCCGCTATCGCGTCATTCCGCCGGCCATCGCCGAAGACGCCGCGCATCGCGCCGCCATGGCGCAGTTCATGGCCCATGGCGTGCACCTGACCGCGGCGCGAACCGGCGTTCTGATTTACGTGACCCTGGCGCCGCGGCGGATCGAAGTGCTGGCCGATGCCGGCATCCACAAAAAGGTTGCCGCCGACGAATGGGACAAGACCGTCGCTTTGATTGCCGCCGAAGCGCGCGCCGGGCGGTTGAGCGATGGCCTGACCGCCGGAATCCGCACCGTGGGTGCGCTGTTGGCGCAGCATTTCCCGCGCGCCGAGGATGACGTGAACGAGCTTCCCGATCAGGTCATGGAAATCTGACGGGCCCCGGCGTCAGAGCGCCGCGGTTTTCCGCCGCCGCAGCCGAAGAGCCCCAAAGCCGAAGCCCAACAAGGCCAGCGTGCCCGGTTCGGGAATGCTGAAGGCCGCGAGCACGACATTGTCCAGGCCGGTGTAATTGTTCCCAACCGGCGTTGCGTTGATGAAGGCGATGACGGTGGACGCACTGACGGCGGAGAAGGTGAATTCGAACGGCTTCCACGCCACGTCCTGCGTGACCACATCGGAATTGTCGAAGGTGCCGACCAGGACGCCGTCGATGTAAAGATCGAGCGAACTCGGACCGGCATACCCTTCCGCGCTGGGGTCCTGATGGCCGAGATAGAACGAGA